>JAAYUG010000055.1 GCA_012517825.1 Bacteroidales bacterium
GGTCGGGCAACTGCTTATTGTGGTCGATTCAGTCATCGTGCTGTTCGGCCTCGTCGCTTTCCGCGACTGGAGAATACCCCTGTATTCCTGGGTGGTAATTTTTATTACCGGCAAGGTGGTCGATTACCTTCTTGAGGGAGCAGTGTATCATAAAAGCCTTTTTATCATTAGCGACAAATACGAAGAAATCCGCCAAAAACTGCTCTTTGACCTCGGCCGGGGCGGCACTCTGCTTACGGGTATCGGCATGTACGAAGGGAAAGAACGAAAAATCATTTTTGCCAACGTCAGCCGTCGCGAAATGATTTTGCTGAAGAGTTACATCCATTCCATTGATCCTGAAGCCTTCATAACAGTATTTGACGCCAGCGAAGTGCTGGGTGAGGGATTTAAACCATTAAAGGAATAAAGGGTTATAGTAACCCAATCGTTGCATCAGAAAAATTCTAATGCAATGCGATTAAGAGGAATCAAACCCACATCGAGGATGTTCACATGCGCAATGCGGGTTCGATGCTTACCGTGCGACAACATTCAGATAGTTGACAATACGTATAATATTTATTAAATTTGTACGTAAAACTGTCCTGGATTATTTAACAGTCTCATAAAGCAATGAATACAAAGTTAACCTTGACCGTTGAGCGCGAAGTGGTTGAAAGGGCGAAGAAATATGCCAGAAAAGAGGGCAGGAGCCTCTCTGACATCGTTGAGAGTTATCTTAAAGCCCTTTCTTCAGAAACGAATAAAAAAGGAAAAAGAACGGGTTTCCTTGTTCAATCATTGCGTGGCTCTTTCAAGGCACCAAAAAAGGTAAACTACAAAGCACAGTTGTCTGAAATTCTCTATAATAAGTATCTGAAGGATGAATAATCTGCTGATCGATACCGATGTGATTCTTGATTTTTTCTTCGATCGTATGCCTCATTCAGAATATGCTGCCATGGTATTATCTCTTTGTGAACAGAATGAAATCAATGGGTTTGTCACTCCGGTTATCTGTTGCAATGTATATTACCTCTTACGGCAAACGGCTCCTCATGCCAAAGTCATTGGAAAAATGCGGCAATTGCTTTCCATTCTTGATATATTGCCCATGGACAGAAATGTAGTAATGCAGGCAATTGATTCCGGATTTGGTGATTTCGAAGATGCTTTGCAGAATTATTCTGCTCTTGAATACGGAAAAATTGATGTCGTAATAACACGGAACGTTAAGGATTACAGAAAAAGTAGCCTGGGTGTTTTTACACCGGAACATTTTTTAAAAGTCTTCGAAGCACAAAGGAAATAAGGGTCATAAATCTGTTTTTACATTATTAACTTTATTGCGTCGTAGTTAATAAAAAGGGAGAACGAATTAAGGGAAAATAAACTTCAGGAATGCATGATGTAATGGGCTCTATGCAGCAACTGGGGAAAATATTGATACTGGCAGGTATTTTATTGATGATAGCCGGTGCTCTTCTTCTGATTCCCGGTAACAAGCTGGGATGGATGGGGCATTTGCCGGGCGACATCCGCATTGAACGGGAAAATTTCCGGTTTTATTTTCCTGTTACAACCTTAATCATTATTTCACTTATCCTTAACTTTGTTTTCTGGGTAATTCGTAAATTGCACTAGCCTCTGCCATGGTTTGGCCGATGAAGGATCAGTGGCAGTGTCTGTTATGAATTTTTAATAACTATAAACACCATGAAACACTTTTGGAACATACTTTTTGTTTTCATTTTCCTTCTATTTGCAGGCTGTGCCGGGAATGCAGGACGAAATGCCGGAGACGACAAGAATGCATTGCATCTGGTTTTTATGACCGACATCCATATCACTTCCGACCTGGATGCTGCAAGGGGCTTTCAGATGGCAATTGATACCATTAACAAGCTGAATCCGGATGCAGTGATTACCGGAGGGGATCTGGTGATGGATGCTTTGCAGGCCACGGAAGAAAAGGCCGATAGTTTGTACGATCTCTATCTTTCGCTCGCAAAAGGGATTCGTCCTCCCCTTTACAATACCCCCGGAAATCATGAAATGCTGGGCTGGGAAGATGAAAAGAAAGTTTCTCTATCAAATCCATTGTCGGGCGACGGCATGTACCGTAAGAAAATAGGATCACCTTATTATTCCTTCGAATTGAAGGGCTGGAAGTTCTTTGTTCTGAATTCAGTGGCGCACAGGGAAGGTGGTTATACGGGAAGGGTGAGTGAGGAACAGCTGCGGTGGCTGAAGGAAGAAGTTGGTAAGACGGATTCCCTCATGCCCCTGGTTATTGTTACGCATATTCCTTTACTTACGGGTTATACGCAGTTTTTCAAGGGTGCTACTGCCTGCAATGAAGAAGGGCTTGTAGTGGCCAATAGCCGCGAAGTTCTGGACATTTTTACCGGGCATAATTTGAAGCTGGTCCTTCAGGGACATTTGCATTTTCTGGAAGACAATTATTTGAGCGGAATTCATTTTATCACGGGCGGGGCGGTTTGTTCCGGCTGGTGGAGGCATAAGTACCATGGACTGGAAGAAGGGTTCCTTGATATGGTTCTCACTCCCGATAAAATCAACTGGAAGTACATTGATTACGGTTGGGAGCCGAAACAATAGAACCGAGGCAGTTAAAATGTTCTCGCATATCTGTTTCTGTGTTTCGTTTTGAGAAATGGATAATAAATCTTTGGGAAATGGTCTGACCCCCTATAAAACTAGACTAAAAGTACAAAAATAAAATCGTACTTTTATACTTATGGTAAAACAACTTCACAAACGGACACCTCAGGAAAAAGAAAAGATCATACTGGATATCCGGAGCCTTGGGGTTATTGCAGGCTGCCGCAAACACGGCATATCGAAAAGCTTGTATTATTATTGGGTTAACAAGTATCAAGCATCTGGGATCGAAGGATTGGAGGATCGGCGGGGAAAGAACATGGATGCTCATATCAAAAGGTTAGAGAAAGAGATCCGTATATTAAAGGAACTACTTGCAAAACAGGAACTTGAATCGAAACTAAAGGACGAGCTTTTAAAAAAGAAGTTTGGTCTGCCAGGGAAAAAAGAGAAGTAATCTGCAGGTATGTTGCAAAGGGGATCAGAACAGCTGAAGCTGTAAGGATAGCCGGAATGAAGAAGAGCACATATTACTGTAAACCCAACGGAAGGCCAAAAGTTCCATTTGTGAGTTGTGAGTTGTGATTTGTGATTTTAGATTTTTGATTTGAGCTCTGGGCAATGGGCTGGGGTCTGGTATTTGTGAGTTGTGATTTGTGAGTTGTGATTTGAGATTTTACTGTGAAGAAGAGTAAACAATTGGGTAGAACGTTAAGCGGAGAATAAACTGATGAACGGTATTTCTTTACGCTTTACACTCTTTCCCCGTTAGGGGATGAAGGACAATAGATTTGACGATCCAAACCTAATCTTCTTCCCCGTCAGGGGATTAAGGACAATGGCAACATATTCAGGAGTTCCAGAGTTCCAGAGTTGCAAGGTTCCAGGGTTCCAAAGTTCCAGAGTTCCAATGTTTCAAAGTTCCAGCTTAGAGCGTTGAGCCTATAGCGTAAAGACAATAGCAAATGACGAACGGTAAAAAACAGGAACATCATTCCCACAGAACCGGGGTTACGGAATAATCTTTCCCATACGTAACCAGGTATAATGAGTGCTTGGAATACCCGGCACAGTTTGAACTCCGGTAAAAACGAAAGTCGCCTTGCAAGCCTTTCAGGTATGGATTAAAGCATTCACGCAACGATTTCCCGTAGCGGAATGCCTGAGGAATAATCATACAGGCCATATCGTACCCCATCATGGCAAAATGCATGCCTCTGCTGTTCATTTTTGTCGGATAAAAGCCAAATGTATTACGGAATCGGTTAATAAATTCCCTTACGTCCGGATTACGGTAATCGACCAGATAGGGTGTGAAATAATGCAGTTGCAACTGATGAAAATAGGCGGCATCAATACTGGCAAAGTTGTTCCAGGAAGGTGAACCAAGAACAATAACCGGATAATTTCTGGACAGAAGAATCAGATTCCGGAGTACTTCTCCCGCATATTCCTCCCTGTCGGACAGTATCATCACCACGTTGGAATCATTTTTTGCAAAATACGGTTCAAAATTGGCCAGGGCAGTATCATTCTGTACAGCTTCCATTATTTTTTGTTCCGGCAGGAGATTTCTCAGTTTCACGAGGGTTCTTAATGAGGCTGAGTCGGCAGGATGAACAACGACCAGCCGGGAATAATGCTTTGATCTGAACCAATTTGCCCAGGAAGCAAGAATGGTTTGTTGAGAAGGCTCAAATGACACAAAACGGAATGATTGGGAGTCGGCCATAGTGTTTGGGAAAACCGGTGTTATGAGTGATATTTTCTGCTGGAAGCAAAACGTGTCAAGGGCAATTATGCGGTTGTCTGCAACAGGGCTGATGACGACATCGGGTTTGGCTGATTCGATCCGGGAGAGCATGGAGCCCGTTATTACAGGCACACTGCCCAGGTCACCTGCGGTTAGCTTCAGGGAATACCCGTTTTTTTGCATTTGCCGGGCACCAAGAAGGAACCCGAGATAGTATTCATACCACCCGTTTTTCAGCAGAGTTTCTGATGTGCTCCGGAATGCTAATGAGGGATCACTGGACAACAGGGTATCATTAATCTCTGCAATGCCCCTGTCAATATTAAACGGAAGGAGGAGGTACAGCGACAGCGGTCCTTTGTGCGGCAGAAGATAGGAAGAGTCGCAGGTGCAGGTATCGGGTAAAGGGTAGAAATGGGATGCTCTGCTAAAAGAAATGGTGTCAGATGAAACAGCCGGAGTAACAGGTACAATGACGCCTGAAAAAGGCATATGTTCCCTCTTTTGCAGTGGAATAAGAATGGTGTCGCCGGCTTTCAGCCCCCTCCATACGGCACCGCCATTGGCCAGAATGATTTCAGACGGGGTGGTGTTCCAGCGGCGGGAAAGGGAGTAGAGAGTTTCTCCCTGGCCGACGATATACCGTGTTGAATCAAGCTGGCGACCGGTAATAATACCTTCTCCTTTTTCTGCCATTCCGGGAGCTGTCCGGAGAATGCTCTTAGGAATTTTAAGTACCTGGTTTACCTGAAGTGCACTGTATTTTACTTCCGGATTATATTCTGCAATCAGATCAACGGTAATCCCATAAAATTTTGCCAGCGAAAAGAGCGTTTCCCCTTTGTTTACTATGTGAAAAACATAAACCGAAGTATCACCCGGGAGAGGTTTTTCCTGCACAGGGCCTCTTTCCGGTATTTTAAGAACCATTCCTTCTTTCAGTCCCTCTTCGAGGCCGGGATTCTCCTTACGGAGTTCAGCTTCTGACACATTATAAACCCGGCAAAGGGAATAGATTGTTTCCCCTTTCTGCACGGAATGAAGGTAATAGACCTGCCCCTTCAGCAAAACCTTGTTACGTGACCGCTGAACCTGCACAGCCGGCTCCTGTGGAATTCCATAAGGCAGGATAAATACGGAAAGAAGCAAACAGAAAAGCAACCGAATCAGGGGAGACTTCATGACCGCCAGCTTCAGTGAGATTTGATAAAATCAAGAATATTACGGTGTATGCGATTTTCTATTCCGGTGGTATCGGTTCGTACAAATTTTTCTCCGGTAATGTTCTCATAGAGCTCAATATACCGGTCACTGACCTGCTGAACAAAGGCATCGGTCATTTCCGGTACTTTCTGTCCTTCTTTTCCCTGAAAATTGTTCTCAATCAGCCACTGACGGACAAACTCCTTGGAAAGCTGTTTCTGAGGTTCTCCCTTGCGGAGCCGCTCTTCATAACCTTCAGCGTAAAAATACCGGGAAGAATCGGGGGTATTGATTTCGTCAATCAGAATGATTTTATCATCCACTTTGCCGAACTCATATTTTGTGTCCACCAGGATAAGCCCTTTCCGGGCGGCCATTTCCGATCCTCTGCGGAAGAGCTTATAGGTGTATTCTTCCATCAGAAAATAATCTTTTTCGCTTACCAGCCCCTGGGCAATAATTTCTTCCCTTGAAATATCGAGATCGTGGCCTGTTTCTGCCTTGGTAGTGGGGGTGATAATCGGTTCGGGAAATTTTTCATTTTCGCGCATACCTTCCGGAAGGGGCACACCGCATAAGGTTCTTTTTCCGGCCTTGTACTCCCGCCAGGCGTGGCCGGTAAGGTATCCGCGGATTACCATTTCCACCTTAACCGGTTGGGCCAGAAGACCGACCATAACCATAGGATCGGGTGTTGCAAGCTTCCAGTTTGGCACAATGTCGGCTGTTGCATCCAGAAATTTGGAGGCAATCTGGTTGAGCACTTGTCCTTTGTACGGAATGCCGCGGGGCAATACCACATCGAATGCTGAAATGCGGTCAGTGACCACCATTACAAGGTATCTGTTCTCAATGGTGTAAACATCGCGAACTTTACCAACGTATTTGGCTGTCTGGCGTGGAAGTTGAAAATCTGTTTTAACAAGCGCTTCTGCCATATTCTAAAGGGTTAATTGTTATCTTTCTTTTTGCTGTATGCTTCGACGATGTACTTCACCAGCCGGTGCCGGATGATGTCGCGCACATCAAATTCAACGACGGAAATACCGGGAATATTTTGCAGGAGGTTAAGCGCTACGATAAGGCCGCTGGCTGTTTTTTCGGGGAGGTCGATCTGGGTTATATCTCCGGTTACGATGAATTTGGCGTTCTTCCCCATACGGGTGAGGAACATTTTCAGCTGGTTTACTGTGGTATTCTGTGCTTCATCGAGAATAACAAAGGCATTGCTCAGGGTGCGCCCGCGCATGTAGGCAAGTGGGGCAATCTGGATAATCCCTTCTTCGAGAAGTCCGGCAAGTTTTCGTGCCGGAATCATGTCATTGAGGGCATCATAGAGCGGCTGCAGGTAGGGATCGAGTTTTTCTTTAACATCACCGGGAAGAAATCCGAGCTTTTCGCCGGCTTCAACGGCAGGCCTTGTAAGTACAATCCGCTGTACTTCCCGGTTTTTCCATGCCCTTACGGCCAGGGCAATGGCTGTGTATGTTTTCCCCGTACCTGCCGGACCTATGGCAAACAAAAGATCGTTATTCTGGTACTCCTCCACCAGCCGTATCTGATTAACGGTGCGCGCCTTAATAATCCGGCCTTCATTACCGTAAACAAGAACATCGTCTGTTTCTGTATCGCTTTTAAGAAGGCCTCGTCCGTTCTCAAGGACAAGTTCTTCGAGTTCTTCAATGGTGAGGCTGTTGTACTTCTGGTAGTAATCGATGATGGATTGAATTTTTTCTTCAAACCGCGACACTTCTGCATCATCACCCATTACCTTAAGCTCTTCTCCCCGTCCGACCATTCTGAGTTTTGGGAAGGCTTTTTTAAGAAATTCAAAATGGATATTGTTGATTCCATAAAGAACCACCGGATCAATGCCTTCAAGATATACAACCTTCTCCATCATGAATATCGGAGGGATTTATTACTTTTGAGTTTTGCAAAGTAACATCATTTTTTCCATTTTTCAAGAAGGCGGTTTTTCAGATAGTGCCTGTTTATGCCGGTGGTTACCATTATAAGTGACTGGTCGCAGGGTGATTATTACCTGGCTTCGCTCAAGGGAGCCTTGTTATCGGCACTTAATGGTATTCCCGTGGTTGATATAATGCATAACGTCTCCTCCTTTCACCTGGGGGAAGCGGCCTTTGTTCTCGGAAACTCATACCGTCGTTTTCCCTCCGGCTCGGTGCATCTCATCTGTGTCGATACCTTCCCGCAGAAGAACCGAAGGTTTCTGGCAGTAAAGGGTGACGGGCATTATTTCCTCACGGCCGATAATGGCGTTGTGGGTCTGCTTTTTCCGCAGGGAGGTATGGAAGTATATGAAATCACTTCCTATTCAGCCCATACTGTCTTTCCTGAACTGGATGTCTTTGTTCCGGCCGCAGTCCATATTGCCGGGGGAAACGATCTGAAAGAAATCGCCGTTCGCACAGAAAGCTGGAAATCGATGGTACCAATTCTTCCGGTCTATGATGACGGAACGATAACGGGGAGTGTTGTGTACATTGATTCGTACCGAAATGCAATTACCAATATTGACCGTCAGTTGTTTGAAAAAGTAGGCAGGGGGCGGCCATTTGAAATCGTGGTGCAAAGCAACCGATACAGGCTCACCCGCATTGACGATTCATACGGGGAAATTACCAGTGGTGAACTGATGGCCCTTTTCAATGCGGCAGGTTTTCTCGAAATTGCCATTGCACGGGGAAATGCAGCCGACCTTCTCGGGTTGGATACACAGTCGGTTATTCGTATAACTTTTTTTAACCGGGAGAAAAAGGGATAATTCCGGATTTTGCACAAAAGCGCCATTTTTGCCAGCACCGGATCGGGAAATATTTTACCACGAATTGCATGGAATTGGATATATTTGCCCTCATTTTTCAATATTCGTTGTCATGGCTTCACCTGAAAAGACTGAACTCTTCGGACAATTGCTCGATATCATGGATGAGCTGAGGGAGAAATGTCCCTGGGACCGAATTCAAACCTTTGAGACCCTCCGGCCTCTCACCATAGAAGAAACCTATGAACTGTCGGATGCTATTCTCTCGGCTGATATGCCGAATATCAAAAAGGAACTGGGCGATTTGCTCCTTCACATTGTCTTTTATGCCAGGCTGGGTGAAGAAACAGGAGATTTTTCCATTGCCTCGGTTATTGCTTCGCTGAACGAAAAACTGAAGTTCAGGCATCCGCATGTTTTTGGGGAGGTGAATGTGGCCGATGATAACGAAGTTAAGAAGAACTGGGAGCATTTAAAGATAAAGGAAGGAAACCGTTCTGTGCTGGGAGGTGTGCCCGTGTCTCTTCCTTCAATGGTCAAAGCAGGCCGCATCCAGGAGAAAGTGCGGGCCGTCGGATTTGATTGGGAAGACCGCTCGCAGGTGTGGAATAAAGTGGAAGAAGAACTGAATGAACTGAAAAAAGAGGTTGAGGAAGGCAATAAGGACA
>JAAYUG010000056.1 GCA_012517825.1 Bacteroidales bacterium
ACGGGGTGATACTGAATAGTATCAGAATATAATACCGAGCCCCCCCGGCCATCATTTGTTCCGGGCGAAGAAGTACATGCCGCCATCAGGGTCAGCAAAATGATGGGCATGAATGTTCTGGTTTTTTCAATCTTCATGGCTATGCAAAATCATTTGATTTTAATTGCAATTTCCTTTATAATGATAAATGCAAATTTATCACGATACTTCATTATTACCTTTTTCCTCACTTCTGTTTGTAACGCATTTTTGCGGGCCATAAAATATACTGTTTATTGAAAAATAAGGATCGAATCATTCAAAGTCCGATCCAAACGGGTACAGCATTGCCAAAATAATATTATTTTCTTAAAGTTAATTATCAATTGATTTAAATTTTGATGGAAATGGATCATGGGTAACCTAAACAATCAGGTGTCTCCAACAAATAAAGGGAAAATAAGCTCCTCTGAGTTCCCAAGGCCTTTTCAGTCTTTATGGCTCGTAATCTGCAGGAGTGGAATTATCAAAAACATTCTCTATTTTTGAGTTGGTGAAGAAGGGTGCTCTTGTACGTTGTTATGAATCTCCATAAAAATCTTTCTGCTGTAAGATTCTTCATGCAAATGGAACTATACGATTGCAATTATCGGTTTGAAGTTTATGAAAAAATGAAAACCCGTATGGTGGCATAAGTGTATTGATTAATTAATTTACCTGATGTATAGCGAATTAACCGGAATCATTCCAGAGATTCAGACTGTTGTGAGGAAAGCGGCCGACTTTATCAGGAACGAAGCCCAATCATTTAATCCGCAAAACCTTCGTTTCAAGTCATTTAACAATTTTTCATCATACGTTGATCAGACTTCAGAAGAAATCCTGGTGGAAGGTCTTTCCAGAATTCTGCCGGGAGCCGGATTTATTACGGAAGAAAACACAGCCGGATCATCGGCAAATTCTCTGAACTGGATAATTGACCCTCTGGACGGAACAACAAATTTCCTGCACGGCTATCCTGCCACAGCAGTGACTCTCGCCCTGAAGGAAAACAATGAAATTTTACTCGGAGTCACCTGTCTGTTGCAGGAAGATGCCATATATCATGCCGTAAAAGGGAATGGAGCATGGTGCAGTGATCAGAGACTTTCCGTATCGGGTACAAAGGATCTGGAGAAGTCCCTTCTAATACCGGGTTTTCCGTATAACCTTGCCGGAAAGGATGAGGAGTATTTTCAGTTGATTCGCCAGTTGCTTTCTCGGTGCCATGGTATCCGTTCTTCCGGTGCATCGGCAGTTGATCTTGTGCATGTGGCTACGGGTTGCGCTGACGCCTATTTTGAATTCAATCTGTACTTGTGGGATATTGCAGCGGGTATTTTGCTGGTGCAGGAAGCCGGAGGGACTGTTTCTGATTTCTACGGAGGGAACCGCCATCTGGAAGCCTTTGAAATTGTTGCGGCAGGCAAAGTATATCCGGCCCTCCTTCGCGAATTGAAGACGCTTTGGAAAAGATAAACGGACACCATGATGCGGTGCCTACCTCACTTGCTCTGTTGGTTTTGTCCACCGGCCTGGGATGCCGTATTGCAGTTGTCTAAATTATTGGATGTATGAGTCATTCCGGTGAATTACTGATTGGCCTGGATGCTGGAACTACCTCCGTTAAGGCCGTGCTGATGCGGCCAGATGGGAAAGTTCTGGCGTCGGCCGGAAAGGAATATGCGCTCGATACCTCCATGCCAAATCAGTGCGAGGTTAATCCTGCCGTTTACTGGGAATCTGCTATCCACTGTATTCGTCAATTATTGCGTGAATCGGCAGTACATCCTTCTGCCATACGTGCTCTCGCCATCTCCAGCCAGGGGGAAACGTTCATATGCACCGATGCCACAGGACGCCCCTTGCGGAATGCCATCGTGTGGCTCGATAACCGGTCGGTTCGTGAAACCGAAATCCTCAGGAAAGAATTCGGACAGAAAGCCATCCTGGAAGCCACCGGCCAACCCGAAATTCTTCCCACCTGGCCGGCAACAAAACTTCTCTGGCTTCGGAAACACGAACCCGAAACCTATGTGCGCACTGACAAATTTCTCCTGGTGGAGGATTACCTCATGCATTGCCTCAGTGGACGGTTTTGCACCGAATACTCCGTCATATCTTCTTCATTGTATTTTCACATTACGCAAAAGGCACTCTGGTTGGAAATGCTCGATTTTCTCGGACTGTCATCAACGCGCTTTCCGGAAATCCTTCCTTCTGCGGTTCCGGTGGGAACGCTTACTGCCGACGCCGCCCGTCTGACGGGGCTCGACCCTGCAACCCTGGTGGTGACCGGAGCTTACGACCATGCAGCAGGTGCTGTAGGTGCCGGAAATATTGATGAGGGAATGATTACCGAAACCACCGGCGCTTCCATGGCCATGGTGGTTACTTCCGATAAACCGGTTTTTGACCGTTGGCTTCATTTGCCATGCCAGTGCCATGCAGTAGCGGATAAATATTTTCTTCTGCCATACGGACAAACCGCAGGAATTGTCCTGAAATGGTTCCGCGATCAGTTTGCTTCCCAGATCAGAGACCTGTCGCGCGAATACGGCCTGGACCCTTATGATTTGCTCACAGCCATGGCCTCCCAGGTTGCACCGGGTGCCGGAGGTGTTGTCATGCTGCCTCATCTTATGGGAACCGGTTCGCCGGAATTTAACCCTTCTGCAAGAGCAGTCTGGGCAGGAATGTCGCTCGAAACCAATAAGGCACACATGATTCGTTCCATCCTCGAAGGTGTCGCTGCCATGATCAGAAGAAACATTGAAACGCTGAAAGAATACGGAATTTCTGTGAGCGAAATTCGTGCCCTGGGCGGAGGTGCCCGCAGTCCACTCTGGAATCAGATCAAAGCCGACATGACCGGTGTTCCGATTCTTACAGTCGAAAATGACGATACCCCCGCTGTCGGTGCCGCAGTACTGGCCGGCGCAGGATCCGGATTGTTTCCCGACCTGAAAAAAGCCACCGGCCAACTGGTCAGAATCAGGGAATCATATTCGCCCAATCCGGCCTTCATAGGTACCTATAATGAAGTATACCGTAAATACTGCCTGCTATCGGATCTCCTCATTAAATACTGGAAAGAATGATTTATCTGCACAAAGCTGACCTGCTGGTTTTCGCATTCTACTTCCTTATTTTTGTAACAATTGCTTTTTATGCCGGCCGCAAAAAGCGCGTTCTGGCAGCCGATTTCTTTATCAATCAGAACAGACTTCCCTGGTTTGTAATCGGTTTCAGTATGATTGCTTCCGGCATCAGCTCAGAACAATTCCTTGGAACTGTCGGATTTGCCTATGAACATGGACTTTCTGTCGCAAACTGGGAGTGGCTGAACGGACCGTCCATCCTGATTCTGGTCTTTTTGTTTATCCCTTTTTATTTGAAGAAGAAGATTGTTACCATGCCGCATTTTCTTGAGCACCGTTTTGATGGCCGGGTTCGCACCATATTTGCCCTGATTTCCATTCTTATTTACGTGTTTATTAACCTGGCGGGGGTTATTTATTCAGGTGGCTTTGCCCTCAGCAGAATCCTTCACTTGAACATCTATCTGTGCATCTGGATCATTGCCTTTTTTGCCGCCTTTTTTGTCATGTATGGAGGAATGGCAACCATCGCCTGGACAAATGTGTTTCAAGCATCCATGCTGTTAATCAGTGGATTGCTCCTGTTTCTGATAGGTTTGCTGAAAGTGCCGGGAGGATTTTCTTCCATTCTTGGCGAAGGGTCACGTTCTCATTTAATTCTCCCCGCAAGTGATCCGGATATTCCATGGACAGGGCTTCTGGTTCTGGTTCTTTCAACCAACATTTGGTATTATTGTACCAACCAGAACATAAACCAGTCTACCCTTGGAGCTAAAAACCAGTGGCATGCACAGATAGGCATATTGTTTGCCGGTTTTCTCTGGTTGTTCATTCCTTTTGCCGATACCTTTCCCGGTCTTATCGCATATGCTCTTAATCCCGATTTACCAAAAGACAACGCTTTTATTTACGCTGTGCAAGAATTGATTCCTACGGGCCTGACAGGAATTGTTTTTGCTGTTTTGTGTGCCGCTGTAATTACTGCCATACAGGCTGGAGTTAACGGAGTTTCTACCATTTTTACCTTTGATTTTTACCAGCGGTTTATTAAGCCGTCTGCCTCCGAAAAAGAACTGATCCGGACAGGAAGGATATTTACGGCTGCCGTCCTGCTCCTGGGTGCCACATGGGCACCAATGGTGCTGAGGTTCGGTCACATCTTCTCATATTTCCAGGAATGCTGGGCATTTGTGGCTATCCCGATCGCAACGGTTTTTGTTGCCGGTATCCTCTGGAGAAAATTCCATGCGAAAGTGGCTTTCTATATCCTTCTGCTTACCTTTCCCATGTTTCTGATGCCTTATGTGTTGCGCATCCTGAAGATACAGATGAATGTGTTTAATGTGGCCGGTATTACACTTTTCTTGACTGTTCTGCTGGTAGTTTTTCTTACCTTCATGATCAGGCCGGTTGCTGAGGAGAACAAAGATCAGCTTATCTTTTCTTTTTCGTCATCAGAAAATTCTTTGCAAGGAATACCCTGGTACAGGAAGGTTCCTTTCTGGGCAGTAATCATGATGTTATTATACGCTGGCGTTTATGCATTATTCTGGTAACATGGCATAAGGTTGCGTTCATCTGTCATGTGAGCCGCATATGTAATCATCGGCTGACAGTATGTATCCAATCAATTTCTTCAGTTTTTTTTCAGGAATTTCCTTACTTTAGCACCTTCTTAAAGGATGAATATGTGCCTAGCAGTACCAGGTCAGATTGTTTCCATCGATGATTCCAATCCGGAGATGAGGATGGCAAAAGTGAATTTTGCCGGTGTGGAAAAAGATATTTGCATCCAGTGGCTTCCCGATATTATGGTTGGTGACTATATTCTGGCCCATGTGGGTGTTGCCCTGAACAAAATTGACGAAGAAGAGGCCCTCGAAACTCTGCGCCTCTTTAAAGAACTCGATAACTTCAACCAGGCTGATGAAATTCGTTGACGAATACAGGGATGCCGGTTTGGTTAATTCCATTGCTTCTGAGATTAAAAAAATCACTACCCGGCAATGGAATATAATGGAAATTTGTGGAGGACAGACCCATAGCATCGTGCGGTACGGCCTGGATGAACTTCTTCCCCGAGAAATTACCCTGATTCACGGTCCCGGTTGCCCCGTATGTGTGACTCCTCTCGAACTGATCGACAGGGCAATTGCCATAGCTTCGCTTCCCGGCATAATAATGACATCCTATGGCGATATGCTCAGGGTGCCGGGCAGTTCATCCGATTTGCTCAGGGTGAAAGCTTCGGGAGGCGATGTCCGGATGGTTTATTCCCCTCTCGATGTTCTTCAGATTGCCGAACACAATCCGGGTAAACAGGTTGTATTTTTTGCCGTGGGGTTTGAAACTACTGCTCCTGCCAATGCTATGATTGTGACCGAAGCCAGGAGAAGAAACCTTACCAATGTTTCCGTTCTTTCAGCGCACGTGCTGGTACCCCCTGCCATTGAGGCCATTTTGTCGGCCCGTGACGCTTCGGTCAATGCATTTCTGGCAGCGGGCCATGTCTGTACCGTTATGGGATATACAGAATATGAACCTCTGGCTGAGAAATACAACGTACCCATTGTTGTTACTGGTTTTGAACCTGCCGATATACTGCAGGGGATTTTAATGGCAGTTAAAGAACTGGAATCCGGTTCCCACAGGGTTCTCAATCAATATGCACGCGCAGTTACCCGGGAAGGGAATCTTCCGGCACAACGTCTCATCAGGGAAGTTTATCAGGTGGTCGACAGAAAATGGAGAGGGATTGGTACAATTCCCTCCAGCGGCCTTGACCTGAATGATAATTACGCTGAATTTGATGCGGCGAAGCGTTTCCGGGTTGATACCATCCTTGCCTCCGAATCAGAGAAATGCCTGGCAGGAAAAGTATTGCAGGGACTTATAAAACCTTCCTCCTGTCCGGCTTTTGGTACGGAATGTTCTCCCGACCACCCCCTGGGAGCACCTATGGTCTCATCCGAAGGAGCCTGTGCTGCTTATTACCGCTTCAGAAAATCCGAATCCCATGTCTGACCAAATCAGCTTTTCCTGTCCTGTTCCCCTGTCGGGTTATGATAAAATTACCCTTGCCCATGGAGGAGGAGGATCCTTTTCGTACAAACTGCTTCATGAACTGATTTTCAAATATCTGAATTCAGAGCTACTGGCAATGGAACACGACGGTGCGGTGATGGATATTAACGGGGTGAAACTTGCTTTTTCAACCGATTCGTACGTCATCGACCCTGTCTTCTTTCCCGGTGGTAATATCGGTGAACTGGCTGTATACGGCACAGTCAATGATATTGCCTGCTGCGGCGCAAAACCTCTTTTCCTGTCCCTTTCTCTCATTATTGAAGAAGGATTGCCGGTAGAACAGCTGGAAACCATAATTGCTTCGGTGAAAAAGGCTGCCGATAGGGCAGGTGTTGTTGTGGTTACGGGAGATACCAAAGTGGTAGGGCATGGGAAAGGGGACAAGATTTTTATCAATACATCCGGCATCGGAGTGGTGCACGCAAATGCCAATATTTCTCCCCGAAGGGCTGAACCCGGCGATGCTGTTCTTCTTAGCGGAACCATTGCCGACCATGGAATTGCCATAATGGCTTCACGGAGCGGCCTGGAATTCCAAACCAGCATCCTGAGCGATTCGGCCCCGCTGAACGATATGATTGAGCATGTATTGAAAGCAATACCCGATGTCCACGTCTTACGCGATCCTACCAGGGGCGGCCTGGCCAGCGCCCTGAACGAAATTGCTCGCTCTTCCAATACGGGTATGTACATTGACGAAAACCTGATTCCTGTAAAGGAAGAGGTGAAAGGCGTCTGCGAAATCCTGGGGCTTGATCCTCTCTATATCGCCAACGAAGGAAAGCTCGTGGTTATCGTTCCCGGCAATGCCGCCGGTAAAGCCCTGGACATTCTTCTCAGCCACCCTCTTGGCCGTCAGGCTGCCATAATCGGTACTGTTACATCCGATCATCCGGGAATGGTAAGAATGAAAACGTCTATAGGAACAAACCGGATTGTGGATATGATTTCAGGAGAACAACTTCCGCGTATCTGCTGATCCAGTAATCTTTCCGACCATAAAACACTACCCGCATTAACTGTGAATACTGCAGGCTTCACTATGTCTTTATTTGAAACAACGGCAGTATGCCCATGTTCCTGTCCTGTGAAGCCTTATAACGAAATGAACGGCTACTGGTTCTGGTGGGGAGGAAGAACCGGAAAATATATTACCGCCCAACTCTGCCGGCAATTATTTGACCGCATGGTCTAATTAATCCGTTTAAAAAATGACCAGATACATTCGCACGCATCAATATCTCTGCAGGTCCTGCCAATAATTCGTTCTGTCAGGTACTGCTTTCCTCCGGGCCAGGTATGACCTCCTCCTTGAATTGTCAAAACAATAACTTCTGATGAATTATCTGAGCCGGTATATTTTGTTTCCTTAACACGGCATCCATCCATGGGATCTTTGTCAGGAAGCAGTTTCTCTTCACTCAAATGTACCTGGTTAATTTTTGTCCAGATTTCCACGCTTTTGCTGGTAGATAAAATCTTTCCCAATTTTCTTCTGCCAAAATGAACATCTCCGCCTTCAAACGGAACGAGAGGATCGTCTGTCCCATTGATGATGAGCATGGCAACCGGATGTCCAGGTTTTGATGGCAGATCAGCCGGAATGCTTCCGCATACTGGTGCTGCCGCTGCAATCTTCTCGCCCAGTTCAGTTGCCAGCCGATACGTCATCATAGCTCCGTTTGACATCCCTGTTACGTATACTCTGTTTTGGTCTGCGTTGTATTTTCTTACGAGCGAATCAATCAAAGCCGAAATAAAACCCACATCATCTGTTTTGTTGTTGTGTGATTGGTAGCGTCGCGGCATGTTTTCCCTTCCGTCGTTCCAGTTTTTGCCGATCCCGTCAGGATAAACGACGATGAACCCTTCCTTGTCGGCCAGGATATTAAATTTTCCCTGTGTAAGCGATACCATCCTTTTGCCGTTGCCACCCCCTCCATGCAAAGCAATCAAAAGAGGATATTTTTCCCTGGCTTCCCTGCCAGGAGGAAGATGAATCAGAGCATTCCTCACAACTCCTTTGTAGGTGAACGAAAAATTCAGATCCGTGCCTGGATTTTTTTCAGAGGATGAACCCGGAGTGAATCCGGTTAAAAAAGCTATCAATAACGTTAAATAAAATTCAATCATATTTTTTAAATGAATTAAAACCAGGAAAGTTTTGAATCAAAAGCGAAAGGAAATACAAAAACAACAACAATCGTCCAGACAAAGTATACCGGAAGATAAGATGCTACAGAATGTTCCACTTTCTGAAGGGCATGGCTACGGAAATTTACTTTGTAAAGATCGGAGGCTATAAGGATGAGATTGCCCAGTACGGTAAGATTGGTTCCCAGCACTGCCGTCCTGTTGGGTGTAAATCCATATTCTCCCAGACGATAAATAATAGCCGAGAGAGCAATAATATCAATAACAATGCTCACAACAACCAGCGCTGAAATAACGATACGGTTGAAACCCTGTCCTTTTCCATGCATGGTGCCAGCTATTGAAAACAAAATGACAGCCACTATAACCAGCAACATGAAGTTAAATACCAGAAGAAAATTCCTGTCGCTGTATGGGTTCCGGTGTTGCATCGCGATATAGCCAAGAAATACCAGGAGGGTTGCCAGGATTAGGGGACTGAAAATCCTGGCAATGACAGGAGCAATTTTATTCGCTACCGAAGGATAATTGCGTATAATAAAGGTAGCTGCTGCAGGGGCAGAAACAATTCCCCATATGGCAAGGTGTTTTGCAATGAAAGTTTCTACCTCTATGCCGATGGCTCTGAACAATCCGGCCGACAGAACTGCCAGAATTCCTCCTGCAATGAGGATGATGGTACTCAAAACCGCCAGGTCACCGTTATCTCTGATATATTCTGTGCGTTTTGATAAATTTTTGATCTGAAATCGTGTGTAAACAAAACCGAAAACAAACCAGAGAAAAACCGGCAGAAAGATACATGCCAGGCTTATTGCGTCATTTTTGCCCGGCGCAGGGAGCAGGTTGATGTAAACGGCCGATAAGGCAATGAGACCTGCGGCAACCAGCGCACCCGGGCTCCTGAAAGTATGGTCGGAAATAAGGGTATACAAAACCATACCCAGGAAGATGATGATGGCCCCGTTCCTGAAAAAGAAAATGGACGGCTCTGTAACGGCAGGAAAAATATTGGGTATTTCAGCTATAAAACAGGAAATCAAACACACCGGCAAAAGATAAAAAAAATCAGTCTTAAGAATATCACCGACCCCCGTTCCTGCTCGTTCATATTCCAGCCTGATTTTCCAGTATTCAGCAAATTTCCGGTCAGGAATTTCAGGATATGCCTGCATAAACACTGCGGCAAATTGCAGAGGGCTTTTTCTGTAAAGTTTTTCAATTTCCTCAGGCTGATCAATGTGATCAATCAAATCGGATTTTTTCATGGCGATGTTGTGAAAGAACTTGATAATAAAACGAATGGGAGAGTTGATTTAGTATGATCCCCATTGTGAATGTTTTATATCATGCTGGCACGGTTCCTTCCGATACCTGAGGGAGAACAAAAATGAATTTGGCTTTTGCGCTTGCCATAGAGCTATTCACAGAAAGAATATCCTGAAGCGGACATCTGTTTATGCCGGCATGTTCTTTCTGCAATTTTGTTTTGCTCTTATCTTTTCTAAATTTGTCATCCGTTTTTCTAATCCATGACCGAATCATAAATTATGAGGTGTGGCTTGTTTATCAGAATTTTCTTTCTTTTTTTTATTGCGAAAATTGGTATCGTCTCAGCTCAGAAAGATACTCTGCCGGAGAGGGCCTCATATGTAATATACCGCACGGCGGAAAAAATGGACATTGATGGAAAATCGGATGAAAAAAGCTGGTTTCATGCTCCCTGGACCAGCTGGTTTCAGGATATAGAAGGAGACAAAAAACCGGCTCCCCGATTCAGAACACGGGCAAAGATGCTATGGGATGATAGGCATCTCTATATTTTTGCTGAACTTGAAGAACCCGATTTATGGGCAACCATTACTCAGAGCGATGCAGTAATTTTTCATGATAATGACTTTGAAGTATTTATCGACCCGGACGGAGATACCCATAATTATTATGAAATTGAACTGAATGCTCTCAATGTGCTTTGGGATCTCTTCCTTTTAAGGCCTTACCGGGATGGTGCAATGCCGCTTACCTCGTGGAATATGGATGGATTGCAAACGGCTGTCTCCCTTCGGGGAACATTGAATCAACCGGATGATAGGGATACAGGTTGGACTGTTGAAATTGCTATACCTTTCAGCGGTCTGGTAGAATATAGACAGGGAGGCAGACCATGTAACGGAGATCAATGGCGGCTTGATTTTTCCAGAGTAGAATGGAAAGTAAAAGCAAATAACTCAAAATATGTGAAAGATACCGATTTGGTAAGCGGCAAACTCTGCAGAGAGGAAAACTGGGTTTGGTCGCCTATAGGTGCCATAGATATGCACCGTCCTGAACGATGGGGTTTTGTGCAGTTTTCTGATACCCTCGCAGGCCATGGTATCCAGCCATTTTTATTTGATCCTGAAAATGAGGTAAAAGACGAACTCCGTATCTTGTATTATGCCCAGCGGGAATATGCCGCACGAAATGGTCATTATGCTTCTTCTTTTCACGAGCTGAAAAAGGATAAATTGTTACCCTTCCCTTTGCTGTTTAACCCGGAACTGAAAAGAACATTTTCGTTGTATGAAATTGTTGCATCACGCAGCGGCTCATCCTGGCAATGGCATATTGATCAGACAGGAAGAGTCTGGTATGCAAAGCGAAGATGAAACGCCTTTTTCCGGGGTTCAGGATGGCTGATGCTATGTTTCGAGTGCCCGTTTCAGTATCTTCAGGTCAGTATCCGAAAGGCTGTCGGCCGTAAAGAATGATAATCCCATCCCTCCGTTTTCCTTAACCATGGTATAGATTGAAGCCAGATCGGCTGTCTTGAGAGCTCCCCTGAAAATCCCGGCATAGACCGGCGTTCCCTTCGGTAATTCGGTAAGTGATTCCTTTACGCACTGCCCTATCCAGGATTCCTTCTCACCATAAAAATGATGGTACAACATGGGCAGGTAGGCATCGAGACCAAACTTCGGCCAATCCTGCCGCACCATAGTTCTCGACATGGCTGGCGTTGGAAAAACAGCCGCAGTAATAAGTTTATCTTTGCGATGGACTTCCTCCACAATGGCTTGCACAAGCCGCACCAGCTGGTTCAGTCTAAAATCTCTCCAGGCAATATTGGAGGCAGGGTCCTCCAGATCCAGCGGATCAATGCCTGTTTGTTCCCTGAACAGCCTCCTGCACGTATTGCAGTAGCAGTAATCATATTCTGGCATTTCATGGTCCTGGACAAGGTGGTATTTGGGTTGAAGTTCTTTTGGAAGATACACATCGCAATAACGCACATAATCGAGATGTACACCAGAAAGTTCCGGTATATCGCACAACTCGCTGTAATCTTTAACAATCGCGTCTTTCACTTCTTCCTGCGAAGGGCACAGCCATCGGTAATAATTCACATAGGGCGGATTCGGGCCGGCACAGGATTCTCCTTTCCGGTTTACCGCATACCATTCAGGGTGATCCCTTATATATTGCCCGCGGTTCATGGTCCAGCGCCAGGCATGGATCTCAATTCCGGCTTTCTTGCCAAGCCTTGATATCCGGGCATAGAATGCATTGTTTCCTTCCGGCAGCAGGGCATCAATGCCATGCGACTTATACCGGTCGAAAGCCTTCAGTAGCTCATCATCCGACATGTTTTCATGAACACCTCCCCAGGCCCAGTTGCGTGGAAGCCTTTTCTGTGCAAATAACCCTGTCCACGACCCCATACCCAATGCCAGAGCCGTCAAACCAGATGCTTTTAAAAAATTCCTTCGTTCCATAAGTACTTTACGACTAGTGACTGATTATTCCAAAATAAACTCGTTTAATCCATCTCTAAGTAAATATGTATTTTGTTTATAAATCAATTTTCCTGTTAAGCCGCCTGGAAGGATAATTTTAAAATGAGATGCTGTATTCTTCCTTTCTTGAATGTCAATTGATATCTCTCCGAGAGGATGAGGCATACTTGCCTTTATAAAGGACAGATTTCCGGGTTGCGGACGTATTTCAACGGTTTTAAAACCAGGAGAAGAAGGTGCAATCCCGCAGGTGATATTCAGGAAGTCGTATAACGGGTGTGCCGACCATCCATGACAATCAGAACGACTGCTCACTCCATGTTCAGGAAATGTTGTAAAACCTTGATCAAGTAATTCTGACCATTTATTCATTTTATTGATTACTTCACTGCCTGAACC
>JAAYUG010000057.1 GCA_012517825.1 Bacteroidales bacterium
AATTCAGAATTTACAGAACTCATTCTGATACGTTTTCGCTTCTTTGTCTCCAAGTTCTGCTGCTTTTTTCAGGTCGGCACATGCTTCATTCACCATATCGGCATTCAGTTCAGCCACTGCCCGGTTGAAATAAAAATCGGGATTCTGCGGATCCAGCTGAATGGCCCTTGTATAATCGGCAATAGCTTTTTCGAACTCCCCGGTCTGGAACCATGCATTGCCCCTATCGTACCAGGCATGGTCCTCATCGGGGGCAATGGCAAGTCCTGCCGTAAAGTCCTCAATTGCTTCACGGAAACGGTTCAGCTTAAAAAAAGTATTCCCCCGGTCAAAATAGGCATCAAAATAAAGGGAATCGATCCTGATTAACCGTGTAAAATCTTCCAGTGCCTGTTCAAATTTTCCAAGTTCATACCATGCATTCCCCCGGTTATAAAGAGCATCCTTATGGGCAGGTTCCAGTTTCAGGCACTGGGTAAAATCTTCCACGGCAGCCTTGTAATTCTTCAGATCGAATTGAGCATTGCCCCGGTAATAGTAACCTTCCGCATTGTTCTTATCAAGTGAGATTGCCTTATTGTAATCAGCAATTGCGGCAGATATCTGTCCTCTGGCATGTTTATCCCGGCCGCTCGCAAGATAATCAGCGGCATTTTTCTGCGCACTGAGACCCGCATTCAGTCCCAGGAAAAATATTATGACAAAGAGTCGGATCATAGTCGGATTTTTTTCAATCATAATGAGAATTTTAACGGCGGAGGCGGTTACGGATAATGGTACTCCGTTGTTTCATTATGATTTCGCGCCGGTAATACAATTTATTTCCCTGTTTCAGCATGGCTTTCTTTTGCCAGTTGAGCCGTGCTTCGCGCATGATCTGCCGGCGCCTGACCGGATCCAGGCGCTGGTGATCGTTGGTTCTGCGCACAGGAGCATAATCGCGACTATTAGGCCGCAGCGGAATGGAAGGCTTTCCGGCCGGAGAAGCAGTATTCTCCTGCGCTACCAGAGCCATTCCGCTCAATGCCATCAGGAGGAGAAATGCCAGAAACTTTTTCATGTGGTTGTATTCTTTTCTGGTAGTTTGATGCCTCAGAGGCACAAAAGTTTAATCCGGAATCAAAAAATCTATGAAACCATTCCTTCCATTGATTTCTCGAGCTCTCTTGCCTGTGAAAGGAATTCTTCCACATTCATCTCGCGGTAGAAAATCAGCCCGTGTGCGTTCCGCATTCTCGGATGTTCGTTCATGTAGAAGAAATCTTTCCCCAGAAGAAGCTGAATATCCTTGAGCTGTTCCACCCATATTTTTTGCGACAGGTCGCTGAACGGTCCGTCGTATTCATAACTGGGGAAGGAAGCATCCACCTGGCTAAGATAACAGGTATTGAACGTACTCTGGAGGGCTGCCATGTTAAGAAGAGAAACGGGAACAATGACATTCGCCTCTGCAGGATTGAACCGGTACCATATGTTCCGGTATCCCCAGATGCGGAGATGAGAGAGATCTTCTTCTTTGCTCCACCATCTTACGGCCTCGGCCAGAGCCTGGAGGGTTTTGTAGTGCGTATCAGGGCCACTTCCTTCCGGGTCGAGAGCAAGGCTGATAACAGTCGGTTTTACTTTCTTCAGCAGTTCGTAAACCGGCTTAACATCCCTTTCTTTCTCGGGCTGGGGAGTAAATATATCTCCGGTATAAAAACCAAGACGCAGATGATGAACGTTTTTAACCTGCACGCCATAGTGTGCCCATACCAGTTCCTCTTCAAACTCACGGATCATTCCCTTAAGCCGCTGAATGGAGGGAGGATTCTTTTCCCCGTCATAGCTCCGGTTCAGAATTGCTATGATTTCATTGATCTGATCGCGCAGTTCTTCTTTGTTTTTCACCTTATAGATATCTAAAATAGCCCGTACAATCCTGTGACTCAGGCCCCGTTTGCGCCCCTTTTCGTCCTTGTCGGCTACTTTGTTGAGATAATGGTACACGTCTTTATCCCACTTGAATAAATAGCCTTTTTCAAAAAAGTCGTCATAGTCCGTCATCTGTATTTCTCCCTGATCAAGAAATGAACGGGTTGTTATCAGTGCGTCGCGCAGAAAATGATTGGTTACAGCAGTAAACCCGGAGGTAAGGACAGCAAAATGAAACGTATTGGTGGCCGAACGCACCTGGTGGGCAATATGAGGAAGGATGGCCAGCGGGATGTCGTCGTGATGAGGGCCCGTATGAAGATAAACCTGATTGGTTTCTTCCACAAGTCCTTTCTTCAGTTTTTCCTGAATTGACTGCATGACCGATTCAACGGCAGCGGCGGGTGATCCAGGGATCATGCGGCAGAATGGATCAGCTTTCAGGTCATCAGGCACCAGGTGATGGCCATATTTCTGAATTTTTTTGCACAGATTGATTACGGCCAGTTCTGATTTCTGCTGGTTCCAGCCGTTCTGCTGGTAGTAGCGCATTACGCTGTCGTTAAGGCGGGAAGCCGCTCCGGCTGTCAGGTAAAAACGGCTGTTGGGCAGTTTCTGGAGCACAGTAGCCGGATAAAGATTGTCGGGCGGACTTTCCAGCGAATGCTTCACAATACCAGCCTTGGCTTCTCCGGCGGCAATGATAATGGCAACAGCATCCGGTTTCCAGGTAATGGTTTCAAGCCCTATGGTAATGACCAGCCGTTTGCGCGATATTTCTATTCCGCCAAGGTCAGAGGCAGCTACAGCCTGGGTTTCAAAATTTGTTGCCGTCAAACGGGTGGTGGAATGATGATCCGAACCACGGCAGTTGAAAGCTATGTGGCCATCAGGTCCAATACCTCCCAGAAAGAAACCTATTCCCCCTTTGTCACGGATCTTCTGTTCGTATTCACTGCACCATTGGTCAATTGAAAAAATACTCTGCTGCTGAAGTTTCTCCTGTGGTGTCCGGCAATCACGGTACCGCAATGACAAATCCACGTCCAGGTCAGGAAATACCTGCTGATAGGTTTTCCCTCCGGCCAGGGGAATTTCGTCACAGTTGATGAGGAGGGCCTTACTGCGGTCCAGACCAAATTTATCGATATAAAAGGTATTCACATAATTACAGAAACTATTGTGCTGAACCGGTGAAATAGGATAAAACTCGTCGATCTGCACAAAATGCAATCCCCTCAGATCGGGTTTCTTTTTCAGGTCTAATGCGTATTTTTCTCTCAGACTGATCAGTTCCTTATTATCCCAGTTGGCCAGAAAATGTTCCGTCCATTTGATAAAATGCTCAGGAGTTTTTCCCGTAGGCAGGCTGATGACTCCTTCGGGATTCTCTGCAACCCATTCCAGAAAACGCAGGGAAGTAAACAACCCCAGTTTTGGAAAATTATCGACAATGATGTAAGGAACCCTTGTACTCCACGAGGTAATTCCCGATTCTTTCTGAAAGCTTTGTTCGACTTTTGTTAACCGAAACTGACTCATAGAAGATTGAATTTTTTAAGAAACTTCAAAATTAACAAGTTTATTGAATGATTGTTTACTCAAACCTCCAAAAACTCAGTTTGCCCGATTTCAGGAAAGAAAAAATAACTTTTCGCTCATGTTCTCATAACTGAACCATTTCAGTCAAAAGAAACTGCCTTATATTTTCTATTTTTGAACCCTAAATACTCCTGAATAATGCGCGTACGATTATTTACTGCCATAGTTCTGGCAGCACTTTCCCTGCATGCCGGCAGCCAGATTACTGAAAAAATGCTGCAACAGCATATTCGAGTGCTTGCCTCTGATTCTCTTCAGGGAAGAAAGTCAGGGACAGAATATGAGCGAAAGGCGGCGGTTTACATCAGAAACTACTTTCAGAAGCTGGGCCTTAAACTGCTGGCCGACAGCGGATTTCAGTCGTTTGCGTATACAGGTCTCAGCGGACCGAAGGTATCGCAAAATGTAATAGCCTTTCTGGAGGGCAGTGATCCGGTTCTCCGGCAGGAGTGTGTTGTAATAGGAGCGCATTACGACCATATTGGCAAAGCCCGATTCCCATACAGCCGTCGCTGGCTGAGAGGAGGCATCCATTACGGTGCCGATGACAACGCTTCCGGTACGGCATTAATGCTTGAAATGGCCAATGCGCTGGCCTCCAAAAAAGGCAACTTACCGCGCAGTGTGGTGTTTGTTGCCTTTGGCGCTGAAGAAGAAGGTCTTCAGGGCTCGTCCTATTTCGCCTCACACCTGCCAAGGGAAGTGGGAAAAGTCTTTGTCATGATGAACTTCGACATGGTAGGCCGGCTGGGAAAAGAAAAGAAACTCTTTGTCTCCGGTTCCGGAACAGCCGACGAAATGGAACAACTGTTAGCCCAAATCCATGTTCCTGAAGGCCTTCAGATTGTAAAATTCCCGGGAGGAAAAGGACCTACCGACAGCCAATCATTTTACCTTAAAGATATTCCCGTTCTTTCGTTCATAACAGGCCTTCATAAAGACTATCATACCCCGGGCGATACGGAGAATAAAATCAACTATGAGGGTATGGTAACCATTGCTTCGTATGCATTACCTATAGCCGAGGAACTGGTTCGTTATCCCGGACAACTTACCTACAGAAAAAACAACGAATCCCTCCGCACAAATGAAATAACTCTTTTGCCCTCATGGAGGTTTACCGGACATCTGAAGGGTTTTTCCCTTGGCCTGACTTCCGTTATGAACGAACACTACGGCTCCGATTTTCCGGCAGGATATGATTTCATGAAGAACAGACTGTTCCCGTCTTTTTATCTGAGGGAATATCCCTGGGAATTTGGAGTAAAGATCATAAAAAATGTCGGTCTGGTTACCGCACCGGGAATTGGCTATACCTCGCTTGCCCTTCCCCTGAAACCCGTACAACTGATCAATCCCTCAGGCGACAGTCTTTCTTCCTATACCCCTGATCATATCGGAGTGGATGCGTTGCGTTCTCACCGCTACAGCTCCTGGAAAATTATCCTCCCCGTTTTTATGGAGTATAAGATACCGTCAGGCAAAAAATCGGCCTATATCGCAGCCGGAGTTACGGGTGGCCTTCGGATCGACGGAAAAATCAGATATACCTACAAAAAGGACGGATACCGTTACAAGGAAGAAATCAGAGGTCCATGGTATGTCAATCCCTGGGAATTATCAGCTCAGATAAGAGCCGGTTCTGGCCAGTTTGGATTATTTGCCGATGTTGCCCTGACACCTTTGTTCAAAAAAGAAAAGGCACCGGCTTTTTATCCGGTAACGGGAGGAATTACCATTAACCTGAACCGCTGACACACATTTGCATTGTCATCATGGGGAATCAGAAAAAAACTGCAGGCAGAATCTTTCTGGCAGTCCGGTGGACTCTACTGATTTTCCTTTTATGGTCGGTCAGCGGGGTTGTTACATACCGGTTCATCAACCCTCCCTTTACATTTCTGATGTTCAAAAGAACTTACCAGCAGATTGCCCAGGGGAAACCGGTAAAGATTGAGCGGCAATGGAAGTCGCTGGATGAAATTTCACCGCATCTGGTGCGGGCTGTTATTGCCGCTGAGGATAATAATTTTCCCCGACATTTTGGTTTCGACCTGGACGCAATGAAAAATGCACTGGAGCACAACCAGAAAAGCAGTCGTCTGCACGGCGCAAGCACCATCACACAGCAAACCGCAAAAAATGTGTTTCTGTGGCCCCGGCGGTCATACGTGAGAAAAGCTTTTGAGTTCTACTTCACTTTTCTTATGGAAGTTTTCTGGAGTAAAAAAAGGATAATGGAAGTGTATCTGAATGTAATTGAAACCGGACCAGGTATTTATGGAGCAGAAGCAGCTGCCCGCAGATACTTTCATAAGCCGGCTTCACGTCTTACCCCCGCGGAATCGGCACTGATTGCCGCTGCCCTACCCGCTCCCCGAAAAAGAAATCCGGGAAATCCAAGTGCCTACATGCTCCGCCGGCAGGCTCAGATCCTTGATGTTATGGAAAAAATCGGACCAATAAAATGGAGGTAATTTTCAATTTCCGATTTCCTGAATAAAATCACCTCATAAATGCAGGAAACCATTTCGCAGGAAATGATAATCAGAAACTGAAAATCAATTCTTGTTTGCTTTTTAAAAAAAACGTGTAAATTTCTGCCATATTTCACACCCGAAGGCAGACTGGAAGGGAATTAAAGGATACACACCTCCCGTAAACTGGCTGTTGCACGAGGACCCAAAGAAAAGAGCCGGAAGTTCTTTGCAGGAATTGTATGCAGGTACGGATCTGAACGGAGTTTCCTGACCATTTTGAATGGAAAAAGATCCATAAACCGGTGGGAAAATGAGGCTTGTCGATAGTGACAGTAAGATGATTGTTACAGCATCTGAAGTACAAATGACAAAGTACAAACTTTTAAATTTACCCCTATGGAAAAGCAGGAACTCCTTACAAAAGTTAAAGAAGTAGTGGCCAGGGTTCTCAAAATGGACCCTGAAGAAATTGCCGACGATGCCAATTTTGTGTTTGATCTGGGCGCCGACAGCATGCAGAGCATTCAACTGGTAGCTGCCTTTGAAGAAGAATTCGGCATTACCATGGATCAGGACAAAGCACTATCAGTGCAGACAGTAAATGCTGCAGCCGATTTCATTGAAGCTTACCTGAAAAAATGAAAGCGGGAAGATAATTTCCCCGGTCCGAGCAAAAAAATTTCTTTCCAGTTTAATGTTCAACCTGAAAATCATTCCATTTTATGATTACACCCCGTTTCGAGGTTCACCGCAGGAATCTGGATAAAATTTTCTATCCGGAATCCGTGGCCATTGTCGGAGCCAACAACGTGCGAGGTACAGTGCCGCACGATATTCTTGACAACATTCTCAAAGCGAATTTCAACGGGGTAGTATATCCTGTCAGCCCCCGTGAACGGTTCATTGCCGGAGTAAAAGCATATAAGTATGTAATCGACATTCCTGATCCGGTCGATCTGGCTATCCTTGTATTTCCGAGCCAGGTCTGCCATCTTGCATTGGAACAGTGCGGACAGAAAGGGATTCCCGCCGCCATTGTTATCTCTGCAGGATTCAGGGAAGTAGGACAGGCAGGTAAAGAAAGAGAAGAAGAGCTGAAGCGCATTGCTGAAAAATACGGAATATCCTTCATCGGGCCTAATTGTCTCGGAGTGATTAATACCGACAGCCGTTCCCTGCTGAATGCGTCATTTGCCCGGAAAATGCCGGAAGAAGGAAGCATCAGTTTTCTTTCGCAGAGCGGCGCTTTGTGCACGGCTGTGCTCGACTATGCGCAGGCACGGAATATTGGATTTGCCAAGTTCATCAGTTTCGGTAACAAAGCGGACATTTCGGAAATTGATTTACTGTATTACCTGAAAGACGATCCAAAAACCAGGATCATTCTGATGTACCTTGAAGAAATCACCGACGGACCGGCCCTCATGGAGGCTGCCCGCGAGGTGATCGTAAAAGGAAACAAGCCCCTGCTCATTCTGAAGGCGGGCCGCACCTCGGAAGGTGCTGCTGCCGCTGCTTCGCATACCGGTTCTCTGGCCGGTAGCGATGCCATCTGCGATGCGGCCTTTACACAGGCAGGCATCATTCGCTGTGAAACGATTGAAGAAATGTTCAATATTGCCACAGCCTATGTTTACCAGCCTCTGCCCGAAGGAAACAGGGTAGCTGTGATTACCAATGCCGGCGGCCCGGGAGTGCTTGCTACCGACGCCTGTATTCAGAACGGACTTACCATGGCACGTTTTGAAGAAGATACAACCCAGTTCCTGAAAAAAAATCTTCCGGCGACGGCCAACATCAAAAACCCGGTGGATGTAATTGGTGATGCACGGGCCGACCGCTACAACGTCGCCCTTACGGCCGCTTTTAAAGATCCCAATGTGGACGCGGTTTTCACCATTCTCACCCCTCAGTCAATGACCGATATTGACCTCATTGCCCGCGAGGTTGCCAAAGTATCGAGCCATTACAACAAACCCGTCTATACTTCGTTTATGGGTGAAGCCGACGTTAAGGAGGGCATTGTGGTACTGCAACGCAACCGCATTCCCCATTATCAGTTGCCGGAATCCATGGCTCGTTCCCTTGCCAGGGTTCTGCAGTTTAAAAAGCTGCGTCAGATGCTCCAGAACAAAAAAGCCATTCCTCCCGTGAATGCTCACCCGGAAGCAGAAACCATACTTAAAGATGCTGCTGCAAAAGGGAAAAAAGTACTTACCGAAACCGACGGAGCGCCCCTGCTCAGGTCCTGGAAAATTCCCGTAGCCGAATCGTTTCTTGCCCACACACCCGAAGAAGCGGCAAAATGGGCATCAGAATGCGGTTATCCCGTTGTTCTGAAAGTTGCCTCAGAACAGATTTTGCATAAAACCGATGTGGGAGGCGTATTCCTGAACCTTAACTCTGCAGAAGATGTCCTGAATGCCTTTAAACGCATTACCGAAAACGTTTCCCGTACCATGCCCGAGGCTTTAATCAACGGGATACTGGTTGAAAAACAAATCCCAGGAGGAGAAGAAATTATCCTGGGGATTAAGCGCGATCCATCCTTTGGGCCGGTTGTCATGTGCGGAATGGGAGGAATCTTTGCTGAAATATACCGTGATGTGAGCTTCAGAATCGCACCGTTCGGGGAAGAAGAAGCAGAAGCAATGCTGAAAGAACTGAAAGCCTATCCCCTTCTTACCGGAGCCAGAGGCAGAACAAAACGCGATATTCCTTCCCTGGTTAAAACACTTGTCAGCCTTTCCCACCTTGCCTTTGCCCACCCCCGCATCGCCGAACTCGATATCAATCCCCTCATTGTGCTGGATGAAGGCAAAGGATGCATGGCCGCCGATGTGAAAATTCTTCTTTCCAATAATTCCTGAATACTAACTAACTAAATCCAAACTGCTATGAGAATCTTGATTTTTGACGATTACAAAAAACTGAGCAATTGGGTTGCGCACTATGTATGCGCCAAGATCAATGCCCAGGCTACCCCTCAGAAACCCTTTGTGTTGGGCCTGCCAACAGGCTCTTCGCCTATTGGTACCTACCAGGCTATGGTGGAGCTTTACAAACAGAAAAAGGTATCGTTCAAAAACGTCATTACCTTCAATATGGATGAATATGTGGGCCTGCCGGAAGACCACCCGCAGAGTTATCATTATTTCATGCACCACCATCTGTTTGACCATATTGACATTCCGCGTGAGAACATCAATATTCTCAACGGAAACGCACCCGATCTGGAGGCCGAATGCCGTTCGTACGAAGAACGAATGAAACAATACGGCGGTATCGATCTTTTCCTTGGCGGAATTGGCCCCGACGGACATATTGCGTTCAACGAGCCCGGTTCATCGCTCACTTCCCGCACCCGCATCAAAACCCTCACTTATGATACGCTGGTAGCTAACTCCCGCTTCTTTGACAATGATATTTCAAAGGTACCCAAAACGGCCCTTACCGTTGGCGTGGGTACGGTTATGGACGCCCGCGAAGTGCTGATCATCATCAGCGGATACAGTAAGGCCCGCGCCCTTCAGCATGCCGTGGAGGAAGGAGTGAACCATATGTGGACTGTTTCGATGCTTCAGCTTCACCAGCATGGAATAATCTGCTGCGACGAAGAATCTACCATGGAACTGAAAGTCGGTACAGTGAAGTATTTCAGAGACATTGAAAACCATTCACTTAACAATCTACCCAAACTCTGATGGAAGTTAGAAATCTTACCACCGTTGAAATTGAAAAACTGGAAAGACAGGGCTGCCGGGCGGAGTCGTGGAACTCCGTCCTGGTAGCCGATCCTTTCCTTCCGGAACGTTTTCACCAAACAACCTTTTCAGGAAAAGTGTCAATTGCCCGGCAGGACGGATTCCTGACATCGGACACGGGCAAACCACTGCCTTGCGGAATCAACCGGGCAGCAGTGTGCGATTGCGTCATTGGCGAAAATAACCGGATTGATGACGTAGGATTCCTTTCGGGTTATGAGACCGGTAAACAAGTCATGATCTGCCATGTTGGTTCCATGGAAACCACCGGAGAGACTTCTTTCGGCAACGGAGTCCATGCCGAGGTGCTGAACGAATCCGGGGGCAGGGAAGTTATTCTGTTTGACCGTCTTTCGGCCCAGATAGCCTATATGATGGCACTGTACCGCGAAGACCTTTCCTTTACCGACCGGTTGAAAAAAATCGTAGAGGCTTATTGTGAAGGGAAAAAATCTTCCCTTGGGTACATAGGCGATGAAAGCAGAATTATTGGTTGTGAGCAGATCAAAAACGTCAGAGTGGGTGAAATGGCGACCCTGCAGGGAGTCACTCTTCTGGAAGACGGGACTATAGTGAGCAAAAGAGAAGCTCCGGTATTTGCAGGCCCCGGTGTATCGGCCCGTCACTTTATTATCCAGAGCGGCTCGTCAGTTGACGGAGGCGCCTTGCTACTGAACTGTTTTGTCGGACAGGGAGTTCAGATAGGAAAGCAGTTTTCGGCCGAAAACTCCCTTTTCTTTGCCAACTGCGAAGGGTTTCACAGCGAAGCCTGCAGCATTTTTGCAGGGCCTTATACCGTTACCCACCATAAATCAACCCTGCTGATTGCTTCCCTTTATTCCTTCTTCAATGCCGGCAGCGGAACCAACCACAGCAACCACATGTACAAGCTCGGACCGGTGCATCAGGGCATTTTCGACCGGGGTTCCAAAACCGGATCCTTTGCCTATGTGCTGCTTCCTTCCCGCATCGGACCGTATTCGGTTATTATAGGAAAGCACTTTTCCAATTTTGATGCTTCGGAGTTCCCCTTCAGCTACATACGTGAAGAAGAAGGGAAAAGTGTTTTATATCCGGGAATGAATCTTTTCACGGTAGGAACAAAACGGGATGCCGAAAAATGGCCGGTTCGCGACCGGAGAAAAGATACTGACAAGCTCGATCTGATCCACTTTGACCTGTTCAATCCGTACATCGCCGGCCGATGCCAGCAAGCCCTCGACCTGATGCAGAGCCTGGCCGAAAAAGCTTCCCGTAAGCAGGAGCATGTGCAGTACAAGGGTTTACGTATTAACCGGCTGATGCTCTCGGCTACCCGTAAATATTATACTACAGCATTGCAAATCTTTTTTGGTGATCAGCTGGTAAAAAGACTGGATAAAATAAAGGAAAAAGAAACATCTGAGACCCCGTTTGCCCTGCTCGTCCCCAAAACCGGAAAAGTTTCGGATGTATGGCACGACCTCTGCGGCCTGATTGCCCCGGCAAATGAAACCGAACGGCTCAGGGACGATATACAGAAAGGAAAAATAACCGAACTGAAACAACTGGAAAAACGGTTGCATCAGCTCTATGCGGAATACGACGAACTTTCCTGGAGCTGGACAGCTGTACAGCTTGAAAAAAATGAAGGATTGAACGTGCGAAACCCTGAAAGGGAAAAGCTGGAAAGAATTCTTACCCAATGGAAAGACAGCAAATTGCAGCTCAATCAAATGATCCTGGCCGATGCAAAAAAGGAATTTGACGCCAACAGCCGCATAGGATACGGCATAGACGGTAACGCGCAGGTGCAGGAAATGGATTTCACCAATGTTAGAGGAACTTTCGAAAACAATAAGTTTGTGAAGGGTATTCTGGAGGAAAATGAAAAAATAACTGAAAAGTTCAAGCAGATGATTGAACTGATCCATACCCTGGCATAGAAAAACCATCATTCAGGCGGTTGCTCCTTAGCAAGGGTTCATAATGTCTTATACCGGGGTTGGGTTTCAGGATTGCAGATGAACTAATGCGCAGTGTGTTAGCCTTTTGCGCCGGCATCCGGCTCAATCGTGCTGAAACGGCTTCTGGGGCACATTACGCAACTTTTCATGCGCAGCGTGGGCTAAATTAAGGCATAAAAAAGGTGCTTCCCGGCAAGCGGTCCGGGAAGCACCTTTTTTAATGCCGCTTTACTCTATTACAAACGGTTCTCCTGCAATGCTGACATCAGCCCGGACAAATCCTGCGGGAATTTCACCGGCTACGGGAGCATAGCCACCAACGATAATCTGAACGACACCCGGGAGTTCTTTCCGTAAATCGTCGTTGTCAATCACTGCCAGCTGACGCGGAATCAGGGTAAAATCCACTTCCTTTTTCTCTCCTGCTTTCAGGAATATCCTGCGAAAGCCCTGCAGTGAGGAAAGAGGCACCGGCACCTTTGCATCGGGATGCTTCACATACAATTGCACCACTTCCTCTCCGTCGGATGTTCCGGTATTTTCAACGGTTAAACTGACCTTCAGGGGTTCGCCGGTTTTTACCTCCGGCTGAACCTTCAGGTCGCCATACCGGAACGAAGTATAGCTCAATCCGTAACCAAACGGATAGAGGGGTTTCCCGGTAAAGTATTTGTACGTGCGTCCCGTCATGTTGTAATCCTCAAAGGGAGGAAGGTCGTTTACCGAGCGGTAGAAAGTCACAGGAAGTCGCCCTGCCGGGTTATAGTCGCCGAACAATACGTCGGCAATGGCATTTCCTCCTTCCTCGCCCGGATACCATGCCTGCAGGATAGCAGGAATATTTTCGGCGGCCCAGTTAAACGCCACGGCCGATCCGCTCATGTTAACAAATACCATCGGCTTGCCGGTCTTGTAAAGCTGCTTCAGAAGATTTTCCTGGATAGCAGGCAAGGCTATGTCGGTACGATCACCACCGCTGAAACCAGGCACTTTTACGGGCATTTCCTCACCCTCAAGCGAGGGAGACAATCCGCCAAAAAACAGAATTACATCGGCCTGTGAAGCGAGCCGAACAGCTTCTTTCACCGGATCCTGCTCTGCTCGGCCGTAATCGAAACGGATCATTGCCCCTCCCGCACCCTGGTAATATTCAACTACAAGATCATACGGTTTTCCTTTTTCAAGGGAAAGAACTGTCTTGTAGGTTGTGGGGGCCTGACGAATCCAGCTTTCCAGAACTTTTTTACCGTCCACAAAAAGCCGCAGGCCATCATCGGCAGTAATGGCCAACCAGTACTTGCCCGTTTCGGGAACAGTAAGACGGCCTGTCCACCGTACCGAAAAGTTCTGATTCTCAAGATTTTCAGCCGGTTTTGTTCCGTCCCAGGCAAAATCAATTTGTGCATCAGTACGGGTAACAACAGGCTGATCCTTTAAATCCGTATTGGCAAAATATTCGGCCCTGAGGCCGGGCTTCCCGTCATAACTGAGCCATTCTGCAGGAACGGGAGAAAGGGAAGGCGTAGCATCAGTATAACTGCATCCCTGAGCATACAGAACTTTAGCCGAATTTCCCACCTTATTTTTGATACCTTCAAGAGGTGTTACCGGATGAGAGGAAACCCCGTTATAATTTCCGTACAGAGCGTCCACGCTGTTGGCATTTGGCCCGATCACGGCAATAGTTTTCAGATTTTCCTTTTTCAGCGGAAGCAGATTGCCCTGGTTGCGGAGAAGCACAATGCTTTTGCGGGCAGATTCAAGGGCCAATGCCCTGTGCTCTTTCGAGTCATTCACCTCAATGGGAATTTTATTGAAGGGGACTTTTTCTTCCGGATCAAACATACCCAGTTTAATACGGGCAATGAACAGCCGTTTAACCGCGGTATCAATTTCTGCTTCGGTAATGAGTCCTTTTTCCACGGCCTGTTTCAGGTACTGGTAGGTATTGCCGCAGTTCAGGTCGCAACCGGCCTTAACAGCCATTGCGGCAGCCTCTTCGGGCGTGGAAACAATTTTATGGAACATATAAATATCGTCAATAGCCCCGCAGTCAGATACCACATAGCCTTTGAATCCCCATTTTCCGCGGAGGGTCTCTTTCAGGAGGACATTACTGGCACAGCAGGCTTCCCCCATATAGCGGTTGTATGCCCCCATAACGCTCCAGGCTCCTCCTTCGCGCACACAGGCTTCAAAGGCAGGGGTGTAGGTTTCGAGGAAATCGCGCTGGCTGATGCGGGCATCGAACTGATGGCGGAAGGGTTCGGGACCGCTGTGAACGGCAAAATGTTTTGGAGTGGAAACCGTTTTAAGGTACACCGGGTCGTTTCCCTGCAATCCTTTTACAAAGGCAACGCCCGTACATCCGGTCAGGTAGGGATCCTCTCCATAAGTTTCCTGTCCACGGCCCCATCTTGGATCGCGGAATATATTGATGTTGGGAGACCATACCGTAAGCCCCTTGAAAATTCCTCTTTCATTTCGTTTGACGAAATCATTGTACTTGGCCCGGAATTCATCGCCGATTACCGATGCTACGGTAAACATGGTACTGGTATCCCACATGGCGGCGAGGCCGATAGCCTGCGGAAAGACCGTAGCCACACCCGCCCGGGCTACACCGTGCAAGCCCTCGCTCCACCAGTCGTATTCGGGAATTCCCAATCGGGGAATGGCAGGAGCCGAATTCATCATCTGGGAGATTTTTTCATCAAGGGTCATCCGGGAAACTAAATCCATGGCCCTCTTCTCAACCGGAAGCCGGGGATTGAGATACGCCGGCCCGCGATGGCATGAGCTTGCAAAAAACAAGCCTGCAGCCAACAACGTAAATAATCTTGCTTTTTTCATTACGGTTCAGAAATTTAAACGTTTTTAATACGTATCATCCAGAGCAAAGATAGGTTTGCGAACCATCCACTGTCCGTTGGTAAAGTCGGGAAACTCCTGGGGAGCCCCGCCGGCAGCTATGGAAGCTTCTGAAAGGGGTGTTACCGCGCTCCACGCAGCAGCATCATAGGCATCCAGAGGAGCCGGAGCCTGACGGCGGATAATTTCAACGAAAGCATTGATAACATAAAAGTCCATTCCTCCGTGTCCGGCTCCTTCTGCCAGATGTTCATACTTTTTCCAAAGCGGGTGATCATATTTATTTAACCAGGTTTCTGCCTTATCCCACTGATCCGGGGAACTGATTCCTTCCACATATACCTGGTCGCCGTCATCCATCCACAATCCCTGCGTACCCTGGATACGGAAACCAAGCGAATACGGCCTCGGATTGTTGGTATCGTGAATTACCACAATATTTTCACCATTTACGGTTGTAATGGTTGAGGTTACAATATCTCCAAGCCGGAATCGGACTTTGGCATTCGGGTGGTCGGGGCCGGCCTTGTCAACAATGTACTTATGCAGTCCGCGCGTTTTGGTTGCCGAAGCGGTAAGCGAAAGGAACCTGTTGCCCCGGTTAATGTTCATCATAACGGCTACCGGTCCGAGACCATGGGTTGGATAAATATCCCCGTTCTGATAGACAGAATGTTGTGTACGCCAGCGTGCTTCATGAACTCCCTTATCGCCAAATTCCACGCCGGGTTCAAATTTCACTTCGCGCAGATCGTGCTGATAACCGCAATGGGCATACAGGATTTCGCCGAATACATTCTGCCGAACCATGTTCAAAACGGCCATAATATCGCGGCGGTAACACACATTTTCAAGAATCATCATGGGTACGCCGGTTTCTTCGTGTGCATTGACCAGATCCCAGCATTCGTCGAGGGTAGTAGCTGCCGACACCTCTACTCCGGCATATTTGCCTGCTTTCATGGCACCCACGGTCATTTTGGTATGCCAGAGCCAGGGAGTGGCGATAACCACCCCATCAATATCTGTTCGTTGCAGAAGTTTTTCCCAGGCCCATTCACTGCCGGTATAAACTTCCGGTTCTTTTTTTCCTGCCTTACGGAATATACTTTTTGCCACTTCAATCCGTTCGGGATCGATGTCGCAGATAGCCGGAACAACCACATCATTGCGTGCCAGAAGAAGCTCGAGATGGGAGCAACCTCGCAAACCGGCCCCAATAAGGCCAATGCGGACGGCTGGTTTCTTAACTTCCTGAGCCATAGCAAAGGCAGGACTCAGGTAAAACGACAGCCCGGTAAGTGCTGTCAGTTTAAGGAAATCTCTCCGGTTTGTCATAGTTTCTGGTTATTAACTGGTGACTATTTTACCAAAGGTTTAATTACAAAGCCCCATTCGGCAGGCTGAGGCAGGATGCAGTATTTAGCGTGTACGGGAGCACCCCAGGAATCGTCGCCTCCAACTCCCATCTGTTTGTAATCAATATTAACAAACACAAAATTCCGTTTTGTCAGATCAGTGGGATGCATGGAACCACGTTTTTCCTGCGTCAGGTCTTCATTGGTGTAATTTAGTGCGGAGAAGCCGAACAATGGTTTTCCGAAGAACTGTATTCCTTCCCCGGCGCCATTGGTCAGGGTCATCCAGCGGGTATCGCAGCGATGGCCGCATTCCTGCGGACTTACGTATTTGGTGAGCTGGTTTTCGACCTTATCAGTGTATAAACCCACAAATGCAGATGTTAAACGGTCGATATAGTTCTCCTGTGGACCTCTTCCATACCAGGTTATGGTACTGAACTCCTCCGGCAAACACAGGTGCATGCCCAAACGCGGTATCTCGGGAAGCTTGCTGCTTCCGGGAACAAAAGCAACATCCACGGCAAGGCTTCCGTCGGCCTTCATCTGGTACAAAATTTTCATCTGAGAGGAAACATCCGGGAGGTACAGGTCGGCTGCTACCTGAGGAACACCATCCTTTTCGTTCACGGTGAGATTCTTCAGTTCCCTGTGAGCACCGGCATAGCGCCAAACCTTCAGACGGTAATGCATAGCATTTCCAAAATCATTGTCGGTTGGAGCTCTCCAGAACTCAGGTTCAAGGGCACTCACCAGCATGTTCCTGCCATTCACCTCAAATGCCTGGAGCAATCCGTCATTTTTACCAATTCTGGCCTTGACGTTGCCTGCTGAAAGTGTTATAAAATCCTGATCCTGTGTAACCACAGTTCCCGGTTTGCCTTCATTAGTATAGTAAACCGGCACATCCGAAAGGGCAAACTGCTGAGAAGCAATGATATGACCAGCCGGAATCAGGTTTTCTTCTTTTTGTGTTTTAACATAAACGTTCAGAAAATACTCCTTCCCGGCAATCCGTGCAAAATTATCTGCTTCGGGCTTGAAGCGGAAGACTTCGCCCGGTTTGACCGCCGGCAAAGGAAGGGTGCCCGATGCAACAGGCTTGCCGTCGGAAACGATTTCCCAGGCAGCATCCAGGCCGCTCAGGTCGCGGAAGATAAATTTATTTCTCAGTTCCACTTCGCCGGTAACTGGCAGGACGGAAAAACCGATATTCTGGTACACCTTTTTGACTTCGGCAAGGGCAGGATGCGGCGAACGGTCGGGAGCAACTATTCCGTTGGCACAGAAATTCTGATCGCTTGGAACATCCCTGGGTCCGTAATCGCCCCCAAAGGCCCAGAACTTCCTTCCGTCAGCCGTGGTTTTCACAAAACCCTGGTCAACCCAGTCCCAGATAAAACCACCCTGCAACTGGGGGTTGCTCTCAATCACATCCCAATAATCCTGAAAATTGCCGGTACTGTTTCCCATCGAATGGGCATATTCGCACTGAATCAGAGGACGCTTCTGAGGCTTGTTTGCATACTGCAGCAAATCATGAATCCGGGCGTACATGGGGCAGTAAATATCGGTGTAAGGCTCCAGTTCAGCACGTTCATACTGAACAGGGCGGGAATTATCGCGCTGTTTTATCCATGAGTAAGTTGCCTTGAAATTCTCACCAAAACCTGCCTCATTTCCCAACGACCAGATGATTACCGACGGATGATTCTTGTCGCGTTCAACCATGCGGATGGTACGGTCCATATGTGCCGGCAGAAAATCTTTGCGGTTGGCAAGGGTTCTGCCCGGTTCATAGCCCATACCATGCGATTCGATATTGGCCTCATCCACGAGGTAAATTCCGTATTGATCACAGAGTTCGTACCAGCGTTCGGCATTGGGATAATGGCAGGTACGAACCGCATTAATATTGTTTTGCTTCATGAGCTGAATATCACGGATCATTAATTCCTCCGAAATAACATGCCCGTTGAGCTCATCATGTTCGTGCCGGTTTACACCTTTCAGATAAACAGGTTTGCCGTTAACAAGAAGCTGGCCTCCCTTTACTTCGCTTGTTCTGAAGCCAATACGAACCGAAGTAGCCATGCTGATATTCCCTTTTGCATCGGTAAGGGTGAGCAAAAGAGTATATAAGTTGGGGGTTTCGGCAGTCCATGGTTTGGGCCGCAGTATAGTCTGCTCAAGCCGGATACTGTCTTCTGCCCCGGCAGCAGGGGCTACCTGTTTTTCCAGTGTCAGAACGGGTTTTTTCAGATCGGCCGGATCGTAAAGTTGCGCTTTCAGAACATACGGACCTGCTGGCTTATCTGAAAGGTTCCTTACTCTAATATCGAGCTGAAAAAGTCCGTCGGTATAGTCATTAATTAAAGGAGTATAACAGAAAAAATCTGATATATGAACAGCAGGAACGGCATAGAGGTACACATCGCGTTCAATGCCGCTGATTCTCCAGAAATCCTGACATTCGAGATAGGAACCATCGGACCACCGGTACACCTGAAGGGCCACCAGATTCCTGCCGGGTTTCAGGTACTTTGTAATATTGAATTCAGCCGGAAGTTTGCTGCCTTCATGGTATCCCACTTTTTCGCCATTAACCCATATATAAAAGGCCGATTTTACATCCCCCAGGTAAATGAACACCTGTTTGTCTTTCCAGCTGTCAGGCAATATAAAAGTCCGGCGGTAAGAACCCACGGGGTTGTAATCGTGGGGAACCTTCGGCGGATCAGGATTCTTTGTCCATTCATAGGGAATATTGACATAGATGGGATATCCGTAGCCATGGAGTTCCCAGTTGGCGGGAACCTGAAAATCATCCCATGATGCATCATTAAAACCAGGCTTGAAAAAATCTGCCGGTGCATCAGAGGGACGTTCCACCCATTTGAATTTCCATATGCCATTGAGCGATACAAAATTGCCCGAGGATTCCCTTTTGTTCAGCAGGGCCTGGTCAGTGCTTTCATAGGGAAAGAACGAAGCATGCGGTTTTTCAACATTTATGCTGACCACAGCGGGATTTTCCCAATCAGGAGTAGTCTGCTTCTGGCATATAGCAAAAGATGCAGAAAACCAGATCAATACCACTGAAATAATACCATTCTTCATATGCTAAATTTTTAATGTATAGAGAAGAACAAACTTAAAAATTTTTCGGGCTTTGTGGCATTGTTTAAAAAACAATAAAAGGTTTTTGCTATTATTGAATGTTTTTTTAGGGAGTGAAGTTTTTTACACTAAAATGTATAAATACTATGCAAAACTCTGGTATTACGAAACGTTCGGATTATATTCTTCCGATTACCGTTATAGGGATTTTGTTTTTTATTTTCGGATTTGTCACATGGCTCAACGGAATTCTGATTCCTTTTCTTCGTACAGCTTGTGAACTGAATGATTTTGAGGCATATTTCGTTACGTTTGCCTTTTATATTTCCTATTTTGTCATGGCACTGCCTTCATCGCAGGTTCTGAAGTTCACGGGTTTCAGAAACGGAATGACGGTAGG
>JAAYUG010000058.1 GCA_012517825.1 Bacteroidales bacterium
AAAGCCCACTGTGGATGTTTTGTTTCTTTCATAAATACGTATTTACGTATTACAAAGAAAAAACAAAAACTTTATATTTCAAAGTCTTTTATTAACATTTTTTCAACTAATACGTAATTTTATCGGAGTTACGGATTAAAAAAGCGAATTCCTCAGAGAGAACATGTACTCCCAAATAATAGCGAAAAAACACCGGTAATAGCCTATCTTATTTTGAGAATATTCCAGAGGTAATACTGATTGTTTTTCCCAACTTTTAATATATACATTCCTTCTTTCAGTTCCTGCATCGGAATGTGGATTTTCTTTCTGAAATCTGAATTGCTTACCATACGGCCATTTGCATCAATAAGCATCGCAATGTAACGTTCGTCGGAATGAGTAACCTCTATTTCTATGAATGATGTAACCGGATTTGGGTAAACACGTATGGCAGGTTCATTATCTGTTTCAATCTCCGCAGCATGGCTCACGGTTATATCAAAAGAACATGTGGCCTGATTTCCGCTCCCGTCCGTTGCTGTCCAGGTTATCCTGCTGGTACCTGCATTCAGATTTGTTCCTTCAAGTGTTGAGTTGCCATTGACATTATTTACCACAGACTCCAATGTACAATTTTCGGTAATTGCGATCGGATTAAATTCTTCTCCGGAGACGGTATAAACATTCACCCCATCCGAAAGAATACGTTGCTGATTCTCTGGACACACCGGCATGGGTTTCACGGTATCTGCAACTGTAATTGTGAAATTCGTAATTGATTCATTTCCTGAGCCATCTTTCACGGATAGGGTTACCTGGGTTTCTCCCAAACTCAACAAAGTGCCCGGTTCAGGGTTCTGCAAAATAACAAGCTTCGCATCGGGCGTACAATTATCGGTAGCTGTTACACTGGTTCTGAAGTCACCCAGCAAAACGTGGCAGTCTGTCTGTATATATTCAGTTTTGTTCTCCGGAGAATTCAATATAACAGGGGCTTCGGTATCATAACTAAGTCCCTGCCACACCAAGAAAGGATAGCCATTATTCCCGTTTTCAGTAATTGCCCATATATCAACAGTTCCGTTCTCTGATTCACAAACAAAATCCCAACCTGCCATAAGATATGTTGATTCATTCTTTAGTTCGGCTGTAGTTCTTCCCTCACCGGCGGCACTGGACATAATTCCTGAAACTTCCGTATCCCAGTAAGAATTGGTCACCGAAGCTCCTGTATTAATGGCTCCGGCAAAACCTCCTATGTTGGCATATCCTGTTTTATTTGAAAAAGTTCCGGTTGCATAGCATTTATTCACCTTTGCATTGGTACCACTTATGTATCCTGCAAATCCTCCTGCATATGACTGATTAACCAAATTACTTCGAGAATAACAATCTGACAAATCGCTATTTAAGCCTATTTCGCCTGCAAGACCACCGGTACGGCCGGTTCCGGTAACCTGCCCCACAGAATAACATTCCTTTATCGTACCTGTGGCAGTACCAACCAGCCCCCCAACCGTACCTGTACCACTTACATTGCCGGTTGCATAACATTTTTCCATCACATTCGTATGCATACCAGCCAGACCTCCGGCAATTGCGCCTTCAGCAATTACATCGGCTTCGGAATAACAAAAACTGATCTGACCGGCATTGCTTCCAATCAGTCCACCGCATCGCGAATACAAAGGATCCTTGCCATAAACAACACCATCTGACAGGCAATATTCAATTTTTGCAAACAGGTTCCTGCCCACCAACATGCCAACGTATGACTTCCCGGTTACACTGCCATTCACCAACCGGGTGTTTTTAATAATTCCCGGGGAACTTGTATAACCAAACAAACCGACATAGTCAGTTGTATCCCTGTTTATGTAAAGATTGCTTATGATATGATTCCCGCCATCATAAATTCCTGTGAATTTCACCGCATCATTTCCAATGGGAATAGTACCCATACCATCATTCCATCCGTTTGTTGATGATGCGTCAATATCGGCTGTTTGAATAAAAAACTTATCCCAGTACGCCGCAGACTCCGAGAGGGTTTTCAAATCGTCTAATGTGGCAATGCGGTAGGGATCTGAGGGAGTACCGCTGCCACCCGAAAACTGTGCCCACAATGTGATGTTGCAGGAAACCAAAACATAAACTACGATCAAACATATCAATCTCATATTGCCAGTATTTTTATAATCTAAACTGGCATGAAAATAATATTTTTCAGCATCCCCTCCAAAATTTTAATAGTTAGGAATCCCCAAAACGTTTTTTTGCTTCTTCCAGCATAGCCGCTGTGGCCGTAGCTCCTGACCGTGTAGCCCCTGCAGCTTTTACTGCCAGCAAATCGTCAAGAGTGCGTATACCGCCGGCGGCCTTCACCTGAACGTTTGGCCCGCAGTGTCTTCGCATCAGCTCAATGTCGGCCACCGTAGCTCCTTTATAGTTGTAATCCCCATTGGATTGCTTTACAAATCCATATCCGGTCGAAGTTTTTACAAAATCGGCTCCCGCCCTTGTGCATATCTCACATAACCGTATTTTATCCTCCGTCCTGGTAATGTAATCGGTTTCAAAAATTACCTTCACAATGGCGCCATACTTATGACAGGTATCCGTCACAGCCTTAATCTCCTGCTCCACATATTCCCAGTCGCCTCCAAGGGCTTTGCCAATGTTGATCACCATGTCAATCTCTACCGCACCATCCTTGCAGGCCTTTTCGGTTTCAAATACCTTCACCTCCGTGCAGCTGTTGCCGTGAGGAAATCCGATCACACAACCAGTTTTCACGTCAGTACCCTTTAGGATTTCAGCGGCTCTTTTTACCGCATAAGGTTTGACACAAACCGAAGCCACGTTGTATTTCATTGCCACATTGCACTGCTCTTCCAGATCGGCATCAGTAAAAGTGGGATGCAGAATGGAATGATCAATCATTTTTGCAAGTTCAGATACTTTGCTCATAATTTCTGGTTTTAATGGTTAATTCCTACAGAATATCGATTGGTATTACACAAAAGTGAGCTATAGATGGAAACATGTTGCCGGTTGGTACTGAATCGTAAATAAATATGCAATAAGGGAGTCCCTTCCGGTATTCTGAGCCATCGGCTTTCCGCTCTGCCGGCCAGCACAGCCCGCAGATCCGGCTCGGCATGCCTGATTTCGATCTGATAAACACGGCCGAGCGTTTCAAAAAGTGAGCCGTTTACAAAAGGCATACTGACCAGATCCTCCAGTCCGATATTGGGTATGTACGTATTTTCAAGCATTACCGGTTCATCGCCCACACAGCGGATCCTCTTCAGAAAAATACACCCTGCCTCGGTTTCAACATCGGAAAGAGGGTAAAAAAAATCCGCAGGAAAAAAGGTTTGTATAGGTTTCTCAATTGTGATAGTTTTTACCGGTTTCTTCGTTTCTCCAACCACCTGCGAAAAACCTTTTACCGATAACAAACCAAGCGTGTGCCTCCTGCGGGGAAGAACAATACTTCCTTTCCCCTGCTTCCTTGAAATATATCCCTCCTTCTCCAGTTCCAGCATGGCACGCCTGACGGTAGAACGGGTAACATGCCAGGCGTCTTTCAGCACATTTTCTGACGGAAGCAGATCTCCTTCCCGGTACTTACCCGAAAGGATATCCCCCTTAATATCCTCATAAAGTTTTCGGTACAGCAAAACTTCTGTCATCACAAACCAGTTTCAGCGCAAAGATAATAAAACTTGTACGCACAAGTAACTTATAACAGAATTTTCCTCTATTGTATGCATTCACTGCAACGGCGGAAGCAAATGGCAAATCTGCACCGCCACTTCCCAATTTATTATCAAGGTAATTTTTGTATATTGGCTAAACTTACTGCCTGTTTAATTGCCTTTTATGAAAAAAATTACCAACTGGTTTCCGGGCATCATTGTAGCTGGCATACTTGCCCTGACTGCCGTTCAATGCAATAAAAAAACACAAATTGAGATAACAGGAGAACTGAAAAGGTGGCATCCTGTGGTGCTGATTTTTAAAGGACCTGCGACGAGTGAGCAGAGCAAGGATAACCCGTTTTTGAATTACCGGCTGGACGTCACCTTCACCCGGAACAACACCACTGTGGTTGTTCCGGGCTATTATGCAGCCGACGGAAATGCTGCTGAAACCGGGAAAGATGCCGGCAACATATGGAAAGTTCATTTTCTTCCGCCCGATACCGGCATCTGGCAGTATTCTGTTTCATTCCGTAAAGGGAAAAATGTTGCCGTTGAGACGGCTTCATCAGGCAAACCCTGCTTTTTTGACGGAACAACCGGCAGCATCCGCATTACCGAAACAGATAAAAATCCGCCTGATTTCCGGGCAGCAGGAAAACTTCAATACGCCGGCCAACGCTATTACCGTTTCAGCAACGGTGAATACTTTCTGAAAGCCGGGGCCGGAAGCCCGGAAAACTTTCTTGCTTACCGTGATTTTGACGGAACCTTTTCTCAGGGAGAAACCGACTATACCAAAACATGGGAAGCTCATGCCGTTGACTGGCAGAAGGATGATCCAACATGGCAGGGAGGAAAAGGAAAGGGAATAATAGGTGCTGTTAATTATCTGTCATCCATGGGAATGAACTCCGTTTATCTTATCGCTCTCACCCTGCATGGCGACGGAAAGGATGTCTGGCCCTTCACGGCACCGGATGAACGGTACCGTTTCGACTGCTCCAAACTCGATCAGTGGCGGATTGTATTTGAACACATGAACAGGAAAGGCATTCACATCCATTTCTTTCTCAGCGAAACGGAAAATGAGCAACTTTTCGAGGCCGATGAAGGATGGCAGGGTTCCAATGCCTTTGCCATGAGCCGCAAGCTGTTCTACCGCGAGATGGTGGCCCGTTTTGCCGACCTTCCCGGAATTACGTTTAACCTGGGGGAAGAAATTGCCGAAGACCAGGAGAATGAAACCGGCAGGGGAAAAGCCCTCAGCACTGACCAGCTTCGTATGTTCATGCATTATATCGACAGCCTCGATCTGTGGAATACCCCCATAGCCATGCATACTTCCTCCAACGACCAGCACCGGGAGAAGCTGTTTTCAAAATTCATCGGCGAACCCTCCCTCTCATGTTTATCTTTACAGCTCGAAAGCTCGCTGAAAGGAGATGACTACGTGTATGATCAGACACGCTACTGGATAGAAAAATCCGCCTCCGGCAACCATCCGTGGGTGGTCTCCAATGACGAACAAGGCCATTTTTCTACCGGTGTATGGACCGATGCCACCGATCCCCGGCACGATACCATCCGCCGCAACGTTCTCTGGGGGAACCTGATGGCAGGCGGTGCCGGTGTGGAATATTATTTCGGATATAAAACAGGGTGCGGTGACCTGGATTGCCAAAACTGGCGTACAAGGGAAAACCTCTGGAAACAATCCAAAGTTGCCCTTGACATTTTACGGTCGCTCCCCTACAGCACAATGCGGCTCGCCAACCAACTGACCCGAAATAAAGCGTGGTGCCTTGCCGACGACAACCTCAGCACAATTCTTGTTTATGGGAAAAATCAAACAGAACTGCGAATAGCTGTGCCGGATTCTGCCCGTTACGATTACTCTTTTTATAACCCGATAACCGGCCTGAAAATAAGGGGTAAAGAAAACCTCAACTTGAGACCCGGTATTCTGCTATACGTGCCGAAAGAACTCCGGAATATCGATTTTGTCTGCGTACTGAAAAAAACAACAGGTATGTAAGCAGCAACTGAAAAATAAGCGCATCCAAAAAATTAACCTCATACCTGAAGCACAGTCTATGGCATTCCTTTCAATCATCAGCGTTATTGGATCGAATTGCATTGCATCTCCCTCTCCCCGAAATGTTTTCCGGCATATGTTTAATCCCTGCAGTGATTAACTTTACATCAAATTTTCAGAATATGAAACCCTCCGGGTTCTCCTGAGTTCTCGATACAGGCTTGTGACCATTAAAAATTAAATTGTTTTAATATGAAACACCCATGTATTGCAAACACAAACACCTATGAACAAAATTCAAATCATGGGTGTTCCCCCGCTTTGGCGGGGCAGGCTATCCGACCTTTGAAAATCAATTTTGTTCGGATGAAACAATTTTCTCTTCTCATTACTGCCATCCTGCTGATCGGCATTCAGGCATGTACTCAAAAACCTACCTCCATGCAAACAGGTTCCAGCATCACCGAAAAGACTATTCTTGCAACGATTGACTCTCTTACAGGCCGCTATGGCGCAAACCAGAAAGATTTAATTGACAAAGGCGTCAGGCAGACTGCCTCTCTCTGGATAAGTACCGATGGAACCGAAGCTGAATTCCAGTCGTTTTGTCTTGCCAATTACCAGGGTGACCCGGCTGCCCGTGAACAGCTTTTCAGAAAGCTGTGCCGCGGTTTTGAAATTCTGCGCGGTTACTATTCCAAAATCAACAAAGAACTTCTCAAACCTTTGCACCTTGTTTCGGAGGAAGAGCCAGGCACCATCGATGAGCTTTTCGGGGCTTACAATCCTTCGGCCCATTTCACCGACGATTTCTTTGCCAACAAAATTGCTTTTATTACCATACTGAACTTTCCGTTTTATTCACTCCGCGAAAAGACAGAGCTCGGCCCGAAATGGAGCCGCCTTGAATGGGCATATGCCCGCCTGGGCGACATGTTTACCGCCCGTGTACCGGCCGACGTACAACAAAATACCACCAGCAAGCTCACTGCATCAGAAAACTATATTGCCAACTACAACATCTACCTTGGTAATCTGGTTAATGACGAAGGAAAAACGCTTTTCCCGAGCGACCTTCGGCTCATTTCGCACTGGGGACTAAGGGATGAGCTGAAATCACATTATGCCGAAGGTGAAAACGGCCTGGAACTACAGAAAATGATTTACCAGGTTATGAAACGCATTATCGATCAGACCATCCCCGTTGAAATGATCGACAAGAATAATTTTCAGTGGAACCCCTATACCAACACCCTCCTTAAGGACGGAAAAACTGTTGCCTCAACCCCTGAGGGGCAACAGCGCTACCAGATGCTGCTGGAAAACTTCCGGGCCATGAAAGCTATCGACCCTTATACCCCCTTTTATCCGACTTTCATTCAGAGAAAATTTGAACAGGAGTATGAAATCCCCCAGGACGAAGTTGAAAAACTCTTTATTGACTTTGTATCCTCTCCGGTAATCCGGGAAATGGGCAAGCTCATCAGCAAGCGGTTGGGACGCCCTCTTCAGCCTTTTGATATCTGGTACGACGGGTTTAAGTCAAGAAGCAGTATATCAGAGTCTGAACTTACTGCCATAACCAGAAAACGCTACCCTGATGCCATGGCCGTTGAAAAAGCTCTGCCCGAATGGCTTCTGAAACTTGGTTTTCCCAAAGAAAAAGCCCTGTTCATTGCCTCCCGCATCAAAGTTGAACCGGCACGCGGATCAGGTCATGCCTGGGGAACGGAAATGAAGGGTGATGTTTCATTGCTACGTACCCGCATCGGTGCGAGCGGAATGGACTATAAGGGTTACAACATTGCTACCCATGAATTCGGCCACAATGTGGAGCAAACCATAACCACCGAAATGGTTGATTATTTCCCTCTTTATGGAGTTCCGAACACGGCCTTTACAGAAGCTCTGGCCTTCATTTTCCAGAAACGTGACCTCACCTTGCTGGGGTTACAGGAAAAGAATCCCCTGAAAGAACACATGATGGCCCTTGATAATGCATGGGCCTGTTACGAAATTATGGGCGTTTCGCTGGTTGACATGAATGTATGGAAATGGCTCTATAATCATCCTGACGCGTCAGCCGGCGAACTCAAAGAAGCGGTTCTTTCCATTGCCAGGGAAGTATGGAACAAATACTACGCCGACGTCTTCGGTTCAAAAGATGAACCCATTCTTGCCATTTACAGCCATATGATCGAAAACCCCCTGTACCTGAGCGCCTATCCCATCGGGCATCTTATTGATTTCCAGATTGAACAATATCTCTCCGGTAAAGATTTTGCTGCGGAAATTATGCGAATTTTCAGCCAGGGCCGGCTCATTCCCCAGCTCTGGATGCAGGGTGCCGTAGGAAGCCCGCTTTCGGCCGAACCTACATTAAAGGCTGCTGAACAGGCATTGCAGGTTGTGAAATAATACCTTATACACGCTGAGCCTCCGGATTTAGCCAGCCTCATGGTCACATTTGCAGGCTGACACCAGAGATTATCAATACTTTATCAGTCTGACCGATGTAACAGGCTGGAGAGCTGAAAAAGGAATAAGCATAAAAATAGGCAAACAGGAATAACCGAAGGCATCATAATTGGCAAAACCAAGTGAAGCGGGAATCCCGTATTCTTCTGACTACAACTGTTGTTTTTTAGAATTATTCTTTCCTTCTGGATGGGTTAACAGGAGTGCAAACGAATTAAAAGTTAGTGTGTTATCCTTTAATTTTGGTATCCAGATTAAGCACGATCAAATTTTGC
>JAAYUG010000059.1 GCA_012517825.1 Bacteroidales bacterium
ATGTATTGTTCGGGCGGCGGATAAGAATGGGGTACAAATCCGGCCAGAAAATCTGTGGTGCCATTGTGAAAAATCAGTTCGATCCTCACATTTCCCAGAGAGCAATTGTTGTATTTAATCAGATGGCAAAGCTGTTGCAGAATTTCGTTTCTGTCGAGGGTAACAGGCAGTTTTGTCAGGATCAGGGAATTTTGCAGCCGGTCGAGATGGTCTTCAAGGAAAAGATATACCCTGTCAATGACACGCAGGATTTCATAAATGATGACAGCATCAGAGGGATAGGAAAAAGATGAAGTGTCAACCGGTTCAGGTTTGAAATTCAGGATATAGTATTTGTGGATGAAGGGTAAATTCATGCCGCAAAGATAATCCCAATCGCTGCATTTAAAAATGCGCAACGTGCAGGGAAGTCTGAAGCCCGAATCAGGTACAGGATATTTATTCGTATTTAAGAGCTTCAGCAGGATTGGTGCGGGAGGCTCGCAATACGTGAAAGGATACCGTAAGCAGGGCAACGGCAAGTGTAACAAACAGGGTAAGGATAAATATTCCGGCTTCCGGTTGAATATGATACCTGAAATTCTGGAGCCATTTCCCAAGCAGATACCAGGCAACAGGCAGAGCCAGGAGGTTGGCGATAAGGACCCATTTAGAAAACTCTTTGGCAAAGAGCAGGAGTACGTCAGAGGAATCGGCTCCTACCACTTTCCGGAGCGCAACTTCACGGGTCCGCTGCTGTGTGAGGAAGGAAGCAAGTCCGAGAAGTCCGAGAATAGCAAGAAAGATGGTAAGGATGGTAAATGACAGGAGCAACATACCCATGCGTTTTTCGCCCTTGTAAGCTTCTGCAATCATGTTGTCCATGAACTGGTAATCGAAAGGGTATTTATCTCCAAATTCTTTTCTTTTCTGATCGATAAAGGCAATAGCCTCCTGTTCTTTTCCTTTTTTAAGCCGGATATTCAGGAGGGGCGTCCTGCGCGGATCATCGGTAAGGAGCAGGACAAGAGGTTCAATCTCGTTTTGCATGCCTTTGTAATGGAAATCCTTCATAATTCCTATCACAAAACCATAGTTTTCAGCTGTGGTATCAAGCGACACACCGGGGAAGAATTTTCTGCCTATAGCAGAGCTGTAGTTCTTTGTGGATGCTCCGGCAGAGTCAATCCAGCCAAACTTCCTTGCCGCCGTTTCATTCAAAATGTATGCTTTGTCCTTGTCGGTCGCCATGTTGCGGTCGTAATTCCGGCCTTCAATTATTGTTATACCCATGCCGGTTATGTAGTCATAGTCAATAAAATAGTTGTTCACAGCCCGCTCAATCATGGCACCGTTTTCTCCTTCAGCTTTCATGACTCGAATGCCCATCATCGAGAAGGGATTTGCATCGCTGCGGAAGGTTGCCTCGATGGCCGGGTTCTGCATGAGTTCATTCTGGAACGATTTTAAGTTATTGGCAAATGTTGTATCCCTGACGGTCATCACCATGAGGTTTTCAGGATTAAATCCCAGATCTCCCTTCTGCATGTAATTCAGTTGTTTCAGAAGCACAAAGGTAGCCGTAATCATCAGGGCTGAGATAAAAAACTGAAAAACCACAAGGATTCTTCTGAGGATACCATTGCCGCCTGACGAATCCATCCGTCCTTTTATCACCAGAGCCGGCTGAAAAGATGACAGGTAGAAGGCAGGATAGCTGCCCGAGATAATTCCTGTAAGGAAGGTAAGAACGAGCATAATCAGGAAAGACCCTTCGCTGAAGATGACCCCGTAAGAAATGTTTTTGCCGGCAATCTGGTTGAAGTAAGGCATCAGCAATTTTACAAGGACAAGCGAGATGAGGAAAGCGAGGATGGCAAAAAAGACGGATTCACTGAGGAACTGGTTCATTAAAGCCGAGCGCTGAGCTCCTGCCATTTTTCGAAGTCCCACTTCTTTCGACCGGTTGAATGAACGGGCTGTCGCCATATTCATATAGTTGATACAGGCGACAAGAAGGATGAAAAAAGCCACTGCGGCAAACAGCCACACGTACATAAAATTACCGTTTGGCTGATCGTACTGAAGATCGGAGGAATAGTGGTGGGTCCGGGCGAGCGGTTTGGCCATCAGCATGAAATGGCCGTTGATACGGTCGCCGATATCTTTCATGTGCCGGTTATAAAAATCTTCTGATTTGTCGAGGATGCTGCGAATGTCGGCTTTGTCTTTCAGAAGGATATAGGTGAAGCAATTGATGTTCCAGAAAGATCCGGAACTGCGGTCATTGAAGCGTTCGGGTCCGATCCGTTTTGCTATGGTTGAGGTTGACAGAAGGGCATTGTACCGGAGATGACAATTTCCGGGAAGGTCTTTGAATACGCCGGTAATTTCAGCCTGATCACCTTCCATGGTAACTAGTATTTTTCCCATGGGATCCTCATCTCCGAACATTCTTCTGGCCAGGGAACCGGAAATCACCATGGTATAAGGTCTGGCCAGAGCGGTTTGCGGATTGCCCTTTTCGAGGGGATATTCAAAAACCCTGAAAACGGTTGAATCGGCAAGCCATACGCTGTCTTCCTTGAATTCCTTGTCACCGTATCGGAAATACATGGTTCCCGGGTAGAAAAAACGAACATATTCTTCCACTTCAGGGAATTCATCTTTCAGAGTAGGGCCAAGGGGAAGCTGCGATATAGCAAACAAATCGTCTTTGTTGTTAATGGTGAAGTGAGATTCGAGCCGGTAAATTCGTTTATAGGCGGGAGAGTGCTTATCATACCCGATTTCGTCCTTAATAAACAGAATGATAAAGAATGTGGCCGTTAGTCCGACGGCAAGACCAAAAATGTTCAGGATAGAATAAAAGGGATTCCTTTTGATATTTCTGATGGTAACCAGAATGAAGTTGCGGATCATGAGCCTGAATTTAGGATGAATGACAATCAGAGAAGCTTACGTACATTTTCGGTAACAATGTGTCCGTCGAACAGCTGAACAATGCGATGTGCTTTTTCGGCATCAGACGGGGAGTGGGTAACCATAACAATGGTTGTTCCTTCGTTGTTCAGTTCAGAAAGGAGGTTCATTACTTCTTCCCCGTTGGCTGAATCGAGGTTTCCGGTTGGTTCGTCGGCGAGGATCAGCAAAGGGTTGGAAACCACAGCCCTGGCGATAGCGACCCGTTGCTGCTGGCCACCGGAAAGCTGCTGAGGAAAGTGTTTCCGCCGGTGCGTCATCCTCATGCGTTCCAGCGCTTCTTCAACCCGCTTCCTTCGCTGGGCAGACGGTACTTTAAGGTACAAAAGAGGAAGCTCAACATTTTCAAAAACAGTGAGTTCATCAATAAGGTTGAAACTCTGAAAAACAAAACCAATGTTGCCTTTGCGCAGACGGGTGCATTCCCTTTCCCGGAAACGGGAAACTTCCTTGCCCATGAAATAAAGTTCCCCTGATGTGGGATTATCAAGGAGCCCAAGAATGTTCAGAAGGGTGGATTTTCCACAGCCCGACGGGCCCATTATCGCAACAAATTCTTTTTCTTTGATTTCAAGATCAACCTGATTAAGAGCAGTGGTTTCAACCTCGTCTGTACGGAAGATTTTGGTGAGCTGGACTGTTCGGATCATAGAATACTGTATTTGTTATCATTTGTAAGACGAAGAAATTTCCTGTTTGTTACATTCAGGAGGGAAAAAATTTCCTGTTTTCCGGTTTTTCCGGCCGCATTTTTCTGTGTTTCTTGCTAATTGACCGAAAGAAGGGACAAGGGCATTATCTGCCCCGGACGGGAAGGAATGCCATTAAACAGGATCATTTGTAAACCGGTTCTGGTTTTCCTGTCAGGTTTCAGTTTTTCTGCCTTCCAGTGGGGGTGTTTTTTAGAGATTTCCTGCCACTGGCTATTGTTCAACAATTGCTGTTGGTATCAGAACGACAAACGAATGGAAACCGGGCAGTGATCAGAGAAATTGACATCTTTGTGAATGGAAGCTTCCTTAAGGTGTGGTTTCAGAGGAGGAGTAATCATATGGTAATCGATGCGCCAGCCAAGGTTTTTCTGACGGGCTCCGGCACGATAACTCCACCAGGAGTACTGACCGGGCTCCTGGTTAAAAACACGGAACGAATCAATGAAACCGCTTTCCACAAACCGGTCCATCCATTCCCTCTCTTCGGGGAGGAATCCCGACATTTTGGTGTGCTTTTCGGGGTGATTGATGTCGATGGGTTTATGGCATATATTGAAATCGCCCGATACGATGAGAGCCGGATGTTCTTTTCGCACCTGCCGTGTATAAGTGAGGAAATCGTCCAGAAATTTCATTTTAACCGCCTGCCTCACATCGCCGGTGGTACCTGAAGGGAAATAGGTACAAAGAAGGGTAAATTGCGGATAATGAAGCTGCAGCATCCTGCCCTCCCTGTCATATTCGGGAATTCCCATACCGACTTTGGTTGCATCAGGAGGAACTTTGGTAAAGACTGCCACTCCGCTGTATCCTGCTTTCTCAGCCGGATGCCATAGCATCTGATACCCGGCTTTTTGTATTTCAGATGTATCGATCTGTTCGGGAAAGGCTTTGATTTCCTGAAGGCATATTATATCAGGCTGTTCCGTAAGCAGCCATTTGTCAAATCCTTTTGACATTGCTGAACGCAATCCGTTCACATTGAGGGAATAAATGCGGAGATCCATGGCGAAAACTTATGGTAATAAAAGCAAAATAAGCAGAAAAAATACAATCTGTACAAGGAAAAATAGTCTGGGAAGTCTTCCTTCGAAAGTTAGATTAAACCATTTCAGGAAGAGGAAAAAAAAGCCGGCAATAATAGCCCATGCAAGGTAATTCTGCAAAGGAATCACTCCGTTTTCCCATTGCCAGTAATCCATTTTCATGGCAAGGGGCTCAAGAACCATGTCAAAGAAAACAATCAGCAGCATTCCAAGGAGAATTTGCAAAAGAGGAATTTTTGTAATCAGAACAGCCCAGGCCCAGGATCCCAGAATCAATACAGCCCAGTTAAGAGCAATTACAACCGGAACGGCTGCGATTTTCCAGTGCATGCCCGAAGCATAAAGATAGGGTCCGAAAAGATTTCCTGTTCGAACTCCTGCCAGTTCAGCAAAAAAAGTGATGAGGACTGTGAAAATAATCCATATGTAAATTTTTCTTCCCTGATCCTGGCGGATGATAAAATATAGGACGCCTCCATTCATCAGAAGGAGAAAAAGATCGGTAAGTTTGATCACAATAGGCCTGGTGGGTGGAAACCAGTGGAAAAAAATTCCGCAGGCGAACAAAAACAATAAAAGAAAGGAAAAATTACCGGGAGTGATATATTTCATGATTTGCATAAATAACAAATAAATCCGTAATTTTAATAATGAACAATTTATGCAAATTTTTGTTGAAAAGAAAAGTACATTATTGTCTAACAACTTACGAAACTCGATGAACAAAAAGATTGTAGTAATTGGCTCAGGATTCTCGGGGTTATCAGCTGCTGCCGCATTGGCAAATATGGGGTATCAGGTGGATGTGTATGAAAAAAATGCAACCCCCGGTGGCAGGGCAAGAAATTTCA
>JAAYUG010000060.1 GCA_012517825.1 Bacteroidales bacterium
CAATCAGAAGCACCTTCAGAACTCCCTATCATCTACATGAACCTTGGAATCAATTCCGGCAAAAACAACAAATGCAATGAGGCAGAGAGATATTTCAGCAAGGCGCTTCAGATTCAAATTTCCAATACCAACCAGGAACACTATATGGTCGCCGCTATCCGTCTCCGGCATGGTGAATCATTTTTACATTGCTGGCAGAATATTTCAAAAGCCGTTGAACAGTTTCAGGAAGCTCTGCGAATTGCCAGGATCAATTACGGAGAAAAGAACTCAACAACAGCACAGTGTTACCATGATCTGGGATTGGCCTACGAAGCAATGCGAGACTATCCGGAAGCCTTAAAGTTCTATCAGAAGGCGATTATTTCATACAGTGATGGTTTTGATGCCGAAGACCCTGACCGGAATCCGGGACCTGAGAACATCCGGCCGGGGCTGAATCTGATTGAGACGTTGAAACACAAGGGGCTGATATTAAAGACGATTTATTATTCTTTCCACAGGAAGCAGGATCTTGTTTCCAGTCTGAATACATTTCTGCTGGCTGAAACCATCATGGATAAAATCCGGCAGGGTTACAGCTCGGAACAAAGCAAGGTGTCTCTTGTTTCCAGGGAAGCCGAAATCTACGAACACATCATTGACAATACCTTTACATTGTGGAAGCTGACAGGCGATTACACCTACCTGCAACTGGCGTTTGAAACCATGGAACGAAGCAAGGCTTCTACTCTTCTCAGCTCCATAAGGAACATTGAGGCCTCGGAATTCGGAGGGATACCTCTGGAACTCAGTCAGCTGGAACGACGTCTCAAACGGGAAATCAGTTTTTATCAGGAAAACATTTATGAAGAAAAACGATCGCGCAAACCCGACCAGAGGAAGATCTCTACCTGGGAACAAATCCTCTTCCGTCTGAACCAGCGCTATGATTCCCTGGTCAGAACCTTTGAACAGCAATATCCTAACTATTATACCCTGAAATTTGACAACACAGTGCTGGGGCTGGATGCCTGCCGGCGCAGTCTGAAGCATTCCCATGCCATGTTGCAGTATTCCCTTTCCGATTCCGTGCTTTACACCCTCATGGTAAGCTACGATACCGTTATTTTTACACGCATTCAGGCTGATTCCATCTTCAGCAGATCATTGCATGATTTTCTTCAGGAGGTTTCTTTTGGTGACTTTACAGGCGATGAGGAATATCGTTTTAAACGATACATCCGATCGGGAAGGTTTCTTTTCGGTAAACTGATTGAGCCATACATCCCCTGGATCAACGATCGGAAAATCATTATCGTGCCAAATGAACAGCTTGCCTACCTGCCCTTTGAAGCACTGTTAACTGACTCCTGTCCTTCAGAAATCAACTACCGCAAGTTGCCTTATATGGTCAGGAAATATACGGTAAGTTACACCTATTCGGCCACTCTTCTTTCCCAGACAAAAGGTCATTTCAGGTTAAAAGCCCGGAACACCCTTCTTGCCATCGCCCCGCAATATGCTCTTACGGCCAGGAACATTCCAACTTCTGAGCGTACCCGGCAATACATTGACAACCTGTATCCCATACCCGGGGCCAGAGAGGAAGCCATTGAAGCCCAGAAGATCTTTCACGGAAAGCTGCTTGTTGACAGGGAGGCTTCGGAAGAAAACTTTAAACGCCTTGCCGGCCAATTTGATCTCCTCCATCTTTCCATGCATACCATTATTGATGATGCCGACCCCATGTTTTCCAAGCTGGCATTTACAAGGGGAGCTGACAGCACGGAAGACGGGTTGCTGAACACCTATGAGATTTATAACCTGCGACTGAAATGCCAGCTTGCCGTGCTCAGTTCGTGCAACACCGGGAAAGGAAAAATGCTCCGGGGGGAAGGTGTTATGAGCCTGGCCAGAGCTTTCATTTATGCAGGTTGTCCCGGCATTATCATGTCATTATGGGAAGTTGAAGATAAAACCAGCGTCGGGCTGATGGGATATTTTTATAAATTTCTCTGGAAGGGAAAACCGAAATCGGATGCACTCCGAATGTCCAAAATCAAGTATCTGGCCGAGGCTGACCCGCTGATGGCCCATCCATATTTCTGGGGAGGTTTTGTGTTCATCGGCGATGATCAACCCATAGCCTATCCGTTTATGAAAATAACATTCCCGATTCTGCTGGCTCTGCTATTAATTTCTCTTTTGGTTTCCATCGGGGTTTATCATAGAAAAAAATACCGATTGAAGAACGCTTCTTAAGCGGGAATTAGTAATTCCGATAGCAGTCAGGATAAACCGGTATTTGCAGTTTACATTAGTCCTTTTGCTATGCTGCATCGGGGTTTGCCCGGATGCCTGCTTTGCAATTCAGCCCGCAACATCTTAGTTTGCTTCACTCCTAGTATGAATTATCCCGACTAATACTATATCGTCTTGATTCATATGTCGAAATGTTATACAAAACTGATTGTAGAAAATTCCAACAGGAGAATTAACGGGAACCCCGAAGGTTTCCAGCAGTCGGGATAATGGCTTATGAGCGGTTTGCTGATAAACTTAACGCCGGAAAGACTTGCGGTTGATCTTTCGACCAACGTGAAGATTTAATCGAAATAATCCTGATAATTGGGATCGTTTTTGACCTTTTCCATTAACTCTTTCTGGGCCAGATATTTTTTGCGGCGTGCATAATTTTCATCTTTGTATCCCATTATTTTGGCTATTTCCTGGTAGGAAACATTCTCCATATAAAGCTTCAGTACTTTCTGGGAATCGGGATCAAGAGTAAGAAAATGTTTCTGTATGATTGAATACTTCATACTGGCATTCACTTCAGCCGAATCAGGCGGAGGTTCAATTTCATAGTTGTACTCGCCCGGAAGCGGATTGACAGGCCTTTTCTTTTCCAGCAGTTTCAACCACAGATTTTTGCATACCCCGAAAAGATACTGTCGGAAATCCTTTATCACCGGCGGGGGATTCATCTTCATATAACGGTACATGATAATGAGGGATTCCTGGAAAACATCCTTGGCATCCTCATCGTTTCCTCCGTTCTTTACAATGTATGCCTGAATCATAGGAAAGTAACTACGGTATATAAAGGTTAACACAGCTGCATTCCGTGCCCGTACTCCTTCGAGAAGTTCTGCATGACTGTATTCGCTCACGATCCAGGCGTTTGGACAAAGGCAATAGTCTTCAAATATATATAAAAATCAATTAAAGCGAACCTTGAAGCCCCGATAAATCATATTAACCGGTTTTTTTAATTAAAGACCTTTATAACATACCGGTAAACTGAAGCAAGGACAATGGATTTAAATCTTCAGCCGTCAAATATGCAGATACACATTGTGTGGATAATGCAGTAATCCGCATAACTCCAAATACAGGCCGGCTTTACTTCGTGAGTTTGTCAAGCAAACGAAAAAGCATTTTTCTGGTAAAGGAAACATGGGAAATACCCGCTGCGATTTCTTCGGGCGACTGCACCCATTTTCCCGGAATCAGATCAGAGACAGATTCCCGGGTGATCATGTCAAGCGATTCTCCCGTTTCTTCCAGATGAAACTGAAGCGCCACCACATTGGTGCCATAAAGAAATCCCTGATTTTTGCAGGCATCCGATGAACCCACCAGCACTGCCCCGTCAGGGAGATCAAATGTTTCTCCGTGCCAGTGAAAAACAACTCCTGACTCCGGAAAATGGTCAAAAAGATTCTTCCTCCGTATATCATCCGTGAATCTCACCGGAAACCAGCCGATTTCCCTCTCTCTGTTCCCGTAAACTTTTTTTCCCAGCGCCGAAGCAATTAATTGTGCACCAAGGCAGATCCCCAGAACTTTTTTCTCCCGTTCAATTGCTTTCCGAATGAAGACCTTTTCCTCCGCCAGCCATGGATATTTCTGCTCATCATTTACGCTCATAGGCCCGCCCATCAGCACCAGCAGGTCAAAGGAGTTTACCGACGGAAATGCTTCACCGTTCCATAGTTTTGTATAGCCAACCGGGGTTTTTTGTCCTTCTGCCCATTCGAGAATTAGCCCGGGACCCTCAAAAGGCACATGTTCAACAATATGTATCTGCATAAAGAAATGATTAAAGTATAAGCCAGAAGGCTACTAACACCAGCATGGATCCATAGAAAAAATACTGAACTTTCTGCATTCGATCAGTCCGCAGTAGCAGGGACAGAAAATTTCCTGCCATAGTCCATACCACATGAGCTGAAGCCGATAAAAGCACCACAGCTATTGTGAGCACTACAACCTGATGGGCCAGCTTGCCGGATGGATTGAAAAACTGGGAATACATAAGTATCAGTGCAAAAATGAGTTTCGGGTTCAGTGCACTGATGACTATTCCTGTAAAATATCCGGGAGACTGAACCGTCACAGTATTGTCTTTCTTCATTCCGGCCCGGAAGAATCCGTAAGCCAGCCAAAGAATATAGATGCAGCCGGCAATGCGGAAATACTTCATCAACCAGGGATTATGAATGAACAGTTCTCCTATGCCCGTACCGGCCATTATGCTGTACAGGGCAATGATTGTATTGATGCCCAGAATCAGTGGCAGGGTTTTGCGAAAGCCATAGGCCGCCCCGCAGGAAGCACACATCAGATTATTCGGACCGGCACTGAAGGCCAGTGGAAACATGAGACCAAACCAGGGCAGAAACCACGTCATATCCATAAATTTCCGCAATCAGGCCAAAGGGTTTACCAGCAAATATACTTAAAACACAATGATTGCATCAGCCTGTTTTCATCTTCTTCTATACCAAAAACGATGATTTACAAGAAATAACATCGCCACCTGCAAACTGTACAATCATTGACGCATTCTTTTGTTTGTTCCTGATCTCTTTTTGCTTTGAATAAAAATGTAACGAATTCGTTTTTCGTACGTCATATAGTCAGAAAACAGACAAAAAAATTCCATGCGTATCAATCTTCTGCCAAACGAGACGGTGGTCAAGGCCTCTGAAGGCAAGCACCACAACGGAAAGGGCGCTGTGAGCGGAAAACTGATTCTTACCAACCAGCGCCTCCTCTTTACCGATACTGAAAATGCACAAATTCTCCTCAGCATTTTTCCTTCCTGCATTCAGGAAGTACTTCCTTTCCGCAATGGTTTTTTTACCGCAAAAGGATTGCAGGTTGTTCTGAAAGACGGAAATGCCATGCGGTTTACGATGGGAAACATCAGTGACTGGACACGGCTCATTAATAAGATGTACTAATTTTCTATTTTAGCAGCAAAATTTGCTGTGTGAAAAAAATTCCGGTTTTTCTTTTTCTGTGCATTCTTGCCTCCTGCCAGTTTCCTGTATATTTTGAAAACACTTCGGTTCAACCCCTTACAATTGAAGTTTTGCGCCCGGCTACAGGCATATTTATTCCGCCGCCGGGAAAGATGCTTGTTTTTCCCGGGAATAAGGCTGAAACCCGCGTTTATGTAAACGGTGCAGAAGATACTTCTTTCAGGAATCTCAGTTTGGAAACACTTTTTGTAATTACCGACGGAGTGATCGAAAGGCTGGAGGACTCTCCTTCCCTTGTTCCTGTTGCCCTGCCTCCTGACAAAATCCCTGCGCCGGGTAGAAAACTGACCTGGGAACAGATTGATGCCCTGGCCGAACCGGACACGTGTGCCTCGGTACTCACCATCGATCAGAGCATTACAGTCAATGAAGCCTATACGGAGCAATCTTCATCCTTTTATTCCCTCGAATCGTACTTCACGGTAATAGCCGAAACAGAAATATATGTCCGCTGGACTTTTTAAGATCGCGAAAAGAGAATATTTGCATCAAAGGATACCACCATCCACACACGCCAGATGACAAACTGGTATCCAACGACTGAAGAAGCGTTCAATGAACTGCCCGCACCGGAAGATATCATAACCCAGACGGCCAGGGAAGCAGGTTATGTCATTGCTTCAACTCTTTCCCCTTTGTGGGAAACGGCTACCCGCTACTATTTCAGCGCAGGGTCTAAAGACATGCGGACAGCAGCCGGGTTTATTTCCTCAGGAGAATTTGCAAAAGCCGATTCCGTGTGGAGCTTCCTCGAAAACGCGCCCAGCAAAGGCATTGCTTACCATGCAGCCTATAACCGCATCATCATCGAGGAAATTAACGGCAATCTGGCTTCGGCAAGGGATAAGGCAGAGAATCTATGGAGAAAAAGCCGTATGACCGAAGCACAGAAGTACATGCAGTTGCTCGATAAGCGCCTGCAGGAACAGGAGATCATCCTCCGACAGATTGAGGCTGATTAAAGCAGGTCTATTTCCTGCGAACCTCGGGCCCTTCCACACCCGCATCAAAAATGAATTTCCAGCTTCCGTCGGGCATTTTCCTCCAAATTGTTACGTAGTACCCCTGGCGGACCGTATCAGGAGGGAAGTGCCGTGAAATCATCCAGTACCTGCCCCATGTATATCCAAGATCTTTTGATGAGGATGCCAGCGCGTGATCAGGTTTCCAGATGAGATTGCAGCAGGTATCAGGATTCCCGGCCAGAAATTCCAGCAAATTCTGCCTTCCGGTAAGAGGTTTTTGTTTCTGGCGAAGCAGGACAACATCGGGATGGGCAAAACGGGCAAATGCTTCATTGGATCCGTACTCTTCAGAAAAAGCTGAAAAGAGGCTGTCAGTAAACAACAAATCGCCCGCCGTATTCCTGCCTCCCCGGCACGAACTGAAGAGCATAAGAAAGGCAAAAACAGAAAGCAGAGCTGAAAAAAGAATCTTCATAATCGGAATTTCAAAAACAGGCATTGTCAGAATTTCTCGAACCGCACTATGTCGGCAAGTTTTTTCCGGGCTGTTGCATGCCGTTCCGGATCAGCCTGATCGGCCGGATATCCCAGGGGAAGAAGGACGACAGGCTCGATATGCGAAGGAAGGGAGAGAATTTCAGCACAACGCACAGCATCGAACTTGCAGACCCAGCAGGTTCCAAGACCGGCATCGGCTGCGGCAAGGGTCATATGGTCAACGGCAATGGCCACATCAATATCGCAATGGTCTTTCCCGTCATCGCGCTTCCACGACCGGCCGTGGTCGCCGCAGATAACAATAACACAGGGCGCCGATTCAATCCACGTCCTGTGATAACAGGCTTTCACCCTCTTAAGCTGTTCCTGCTCCCTGACAACAATAAAATACCAGGGCTGCAGATTGGCCGCCGAGGGAGCAATCCTGCCGGCTTCCAGCACCTTCATCAGATCCTTTTCATCAACCGCCCGGGGCTGAAAATTCCGGCATGAATAACGTAACCGTGCCAGTTCAAGAAAATTTTCCATAGGTTCAGAATTTTAATCGTGCATCCAGGGTGGTTCCTGTTACAACATAACAGGGACTGTCGCAGGATTCACTATCCAGATAGGTTTTGATCTTATGGCCGTTTACTACCTTGATTATCTTTCCGTTTTTCCGGTATTCAGCAACGGCTGTGTAAAGTTTTTTCGTTTTTACAAAAATGTAAAACGATTCGGTCGTAGCGGTATCCCGCGCAATTTCCTCGCCCGTATCGAAGGTGCCCTCATATATTGTAAGCGGCACCACAGGGTTTTCGCTGTTAATGGTAACCTTTACCTGAAGTTCCGCATCAGTAGGTTCCTCGGTGTAACACTCATCGCAATTAATAAAGAGGGGACGGTCGCAGCCGACACCGGGCAACAAAAGAAACAGGTACACCAAAAACAAGCGCAAAAATTTATTCATTTAGCCAGGGTATGATTTTTTTGCCTTTTTTATTGGAAGAAAGAGAAAAGGAATAGCGGGCTAAAATCTCCAGCCTTCCCGCGCCAACGGTTTGCACCGGCAAAGGAAGATAGGAATACCCGCATTTCATTTCCCAGTTTCCTTTTTTATAAAATATACCACCTGCACAGGTTACAAAGTACTTATTCAGTGGCCTTCGGGCAACTCCCGCATAGCGGCCCCATGTATATCCCATTCCGGATGATACAAAAATACCTGCCGAATAATCAGGTCTCCTGATTAGGTTAAAATTCCCGGCAAGTGTGCCCGACCAGATGTAACGACGCTCATTGAACTGATAGGTAATATTTTCCCGTGGTTCCGAAAGTACCGGCAAAAACCACGGACGCATATAAAGGGCCGACTGCAATTCCAGCCCGTAGCGGCGGTCTTTGAACCCAAGAAAAACACCCGGCATAATATCGTCGGCGTTGACAATAAATCCAACACCAGCTGATGCAGAACCAAAGGAAGGCAAAAAGGCCGGACGTGCCCCCGCTTTGTAAAGATATTTCCAGACATCCGAATGGCGGGGAACCAGGTCAATGGTTTTGCGGCTTATGGAGATCCATTGATTGACGTCACTTCCATGTTCGACAAACATCGGCACAAGGTTGAAATGCCCGTTTACCAATGCAACCGACAACGGATCGTATCCTTTATTGTTCAGAACCGTGGTACTTGCTCCTTTTTCCAGCAAAAGGGCGCACATGGCCGAATCACCCACAGAGGCTGCGGTCATAAGCGGAGTAAATCCCTGATTATCTGCAATATCAATACTATCCTTAATTTCAGCCAGGAGTTCAGCTGTTTCAAGAGAACCTGTCAGCGCTGCCACATGAAGCGCAGCATTTCCGTAGTTATCTTTCAGCGAAACATGCGCTCCGTAGTACAACAGAATATCGGCCATTTCATAAAGATTATAGGCTGCTGCGTACATCAAAGGAGTTGCTCCGTAATAATCGGGTATATCAGGGTCAGCACCATGCAAAAGCAGGTAATCGGCGACATAACCATGGTTAAACTTTATGGCGGCAGAAAGAGCAGTTCCACCGTCATCGGCCCGGTGATTACTATTTGCCCCTGCTTCGGCCAGCATCTTAACCACCGAAAGATATCCGTTCTGGCTGGCATATATCAGCGGGGTAACACCTTCCCATGTTTCAGCATCCACATCCGCCTTTCCGGCAATGAGGTAGGCCACCACAGCCGAATCACCTTTTTCGGCGGCCAGAATCAGATTGTAGTTTTTGTCGGAAGTAAACCAGCTTGTATCTATTCCGGCAAGATCGTTCTGCTGTGAAAATGACGCAAAAGCAAACAGAATCAGAAGCACGTCAGAAAGAACCATCTTTTTCAGAATCCTGCCGCAGTTCATAAGCTGTTGATGCAAAATCACGATGCAAGATAAGCAAAATCAGCTTTGAAAGCAGCCGGATAACTGTTTTTTGTTGCAAAAGGGTTGCCGTTGCTCTATAAAATAGCTGCGTTTATGGAATTGAAGTACTTCGCATCAAAGTATTCATTAAATTAGCCTTTTGGTGCGTTCCATAAAACAAAAGATCGGAAAAAAATCTGCAATATTCTCACTATGAATCGTTTGTTACAGATTGTCCTCCTGGCAGGTTTGCTAAGCCATGCCGGTGTATATGCGCAAAAAACCTACTACAGTTATCAGTCGGGCGACTGGGGAAATCCTTCCACATGGACTACGGATCCTTCGGGTACCCTGCTTGAAAACGAAGGTCTGCCGGAGAGTACCGACACGGTAGTAATTCTCAACGGGCGAAGGATATTTACCACTGCATCCCGCACTGTTGCAGCCCTGCATCTTTCAGCCGGTGCAGTTCTTGACCTGGGTACAACAACAGGCCATAATTTTGGGCTTTTTTCCGGTTCCGGCAGGCTGCGCATTGCCTCCGCATCCTTCCCTGCCGGCATTCCTTCTTCCTTTGTGGCCGAAGGTGGAGGCACTGTTGAATATTATACCTCAGGAAATTTTCAGCTTCCCTCAACCCAACAAACCTATAACCATCTGATACTGAATCTTGATAACCCCGGCAGTATTGCCTGGACGATGACCAATCTCACCATCAACGGCAAGCTGGAGGTTCGTAAAGGCACCTTCCGCATCTGCGATGAAAACATGGCTCCTGCGGCCGACAACCGGCTCATTATTGATGTAAAAGGGGATGTTATTGTTCAGAGCGAAGGCCGGATCACAGTAGGAAATTCACCGACCAACACCACGAACCTTCCGGCCGGTTTCGGTGGTTCCCCGCCATATACATCCGGGAACGATACCATGAAATCAGGCTATATGCCCGGGGCACTGGTTACAAGATACTACGACATTTACCATAAGGTTTACATTGGCGGCAGTCTGATCAATAACGGAATTGTTCGGTTCATGGGCAGTCAGGTTACCATACCAAACTTCACCACGCTTACGCAATACGGTGCAGCCACAGTAAGGTTTTACGGAAGCAACCATGCCCGGCTGGTCTGCAACGGGCCTACGGACTTTTATAATCTCATCGTTGATAAAGGAGTTGACCAGACGTACGAACTGGTGGTCGACGCGGCCAATCACACCTATTTCAGGCTTTTCGGGCGAAATGACCTTCGCGGACTTAACGGAGGAACTGCTTCAGGAAACGGAACCCCCGAACTCAGAAAAGCTTTGTGGATTAAAAACGGCACCCTGAGGCTCACAGGGCATACAACCATTGCCAGTCTTTCAGAAGGCATTGACGGAACCGATACCCCAAATGCTGACTTTTATGTCCCCACCACTGCGGCTTTCATCATCGATGGTCCGGACGTTCTGGTGCTTGCAACCGCCGACAACTACCGCGAAGTGAACGTCGCATGGGGTTTCAATGAATCCGGCAACACCTTTAATGTGGATAATTCAGGAGCCATTTCTTCCTTCTCCATTTACGGAAAATTCCAGATCAACGACGGGTATATGTCGTGCCGGAAATCAGGAGGGTTCATATTCTGGTCGCTGGCCAGCGGTGAATTTATCGTCAACGGCGGTTACCTTGATGCCAAGCAGTTCCGTTCGGCTCACACCGGAACAGGAATAGCCTCGTTCATCATGAACGGGGGTACTATGGTACTCCGCGGCCGTTATGACCAGAACGTCACCGGAGTTAGCTCTCTTGCTGATCTCCGGACCGTTCCCATTGATTATAGTTCCACCAGCACTGGCATGCTCCAGGGTTCGCGCGGAACCTTCAACCTGGCCAGCACAGCCAACCACTTTTCCATGACAAAAGGAAACATTTACCTTCACGACATCTGCGGAACCAGCAGTTATCTTGCCATCCAGATCCTTTCAGACATCAAGAATGTTCATGTTACCGGAGGGTCATTCCACATCATTACCAGCAATAACGATTACCACGACATTGCCTCTACAGCTCCCCTGGGGAACCTGTCGATCCGGCGCCGCACGGCCAATGCCACCTGCAGGCTTCAAATGCCGCTCAACGTGCTGGATTCGCTGAACATCGAAAATGGATACCTGGATGCGACCACAGCAAATCATAACCTGACAGTCGGCGGAGATTTCAGGCTGTATGCCGTTTCCACCTACAATGCAAGGAACAACACCACCGCCTTTTCGGGCAACAGAGGGCACCGATTTGAAAATGCCGGCACAATTCCCTCCGGTTTGTACAATTTTAGCCTTCAGGACAAAGCCAATGTTCTTATTACCAACAATCTGACCATCCGCAACCGGTTATCCACCGAAGCAGGATGTGTGCTGAATGACGGAGGCCGTACCATTACGGTTCAGGGCGATGTGCTTCACTCGGGCCTGCACCAGAGCAGCCTTAACGGCAGTGTTCTTCTTTCCGGAAGTGCAAACCAGATAATCGATGCCGGAGGAACAGGAATATTCGGCAACCTTACATTGAACAAAAATGCCGGGTCGGTGCAATGGGTTTCCGATGGAACCGTCAACGGCAACCTCCGGCTGGCCGGCACCGCCTCCGTACTGGATATAGGGCGGAAGCAAATGATCCTGGGAACCCAGGCAAAAATCTACAGTTCCTTAACGACCACCGACACCCTATTCAGTTCATCAAAGATGATACGGACGGCAGGAAACATGTCGGACGGCGGAGTTACCCGCAGGCTCTCATCAGGTGGTTTCTGGTTCTATCCCGTCGGTACGGCGGCAGGCTATACCCCGGCTGGTGTGAGCATTTCAGCACCGGTAACCGACTCTTCTGAAATTACCGTAAAACCGGTGAACAACCGCCATCCTTTTGCATCGGGAACCAGCAATGCATTGAAGTATTACTGGAAAATCCAGTCGCGCAATATTGCATCAGCCATTCCCGGTACGCTTACACTGAAACTTTATTATACTGATGCTGTGGTCGAAGGAAATGAATCGCTCTATATCCCTGCTTTCTATTTGCCCCCCGACTGGAAGACCATTCCCGATGTATTTGAAGTAAATGATCCACAGAATGAAATTTCGTTCCGGAACATTACCGGGCTTTCCGGAGACTATACTGCAGGAGAACCTTCCGCATTCGGCCCTGTGATGGTTTATTACAGCCGGAAGAACGGCAACTGGGATGATCCGGAAACCTGGTCGACCGACACCCTGCTGAAATGGGACGGACCTCCTGCTGCCGGGATTCCCGGCCCGTCGAATCAGGTAATCATCGGCGACGGCACCACCCACCTCGACACGGTTTCAATTACCACTGACAACAGAAGATCCGGAAGCCTTCAGATCAATTCCGGCAGTGTGCTCGATATGGGCATAACCAAAGGACATATTTTCGACGTATTGCCCGAACTGAAAATTGGCGGAAGCGGAACATTGCGGATATCCTCCTCCTCGCCTGTTGCCGTGTTCCCGGGAAGTGATTTCGGAAACTTCCTTTCAGCTTCGGGAGGTACAGTTGAATACTACTCCACCGGAACCAGCTTCACCTTGCCGGAAGTGTCTGCATCAGGTTTCCAGCTTGACCATTACAACAATCTTGTGCTGAGTGCAAAGGCGGGCGACACCATACGGTTTCCGGGCAAAAACCTGGAAGTGATTAATCACCTCGTTGTGGGCCGGTCAGCGGCCTTTACAGGGCATGTGGTTTTCAGCAATGCGTCGCAGGGCAATGTTTCTGTTGGCGGCAATGCCGAAATCAGAAACGGATTGCTGGTGTTTCCCAATTCAACAGCACGACAGATAACCATTTCAGGAGATCTGCTGATCGGCAGCGGCGCTTCCTTTATTGTTTCAGGAAGCGGAACCCCCGTACAGAATCAACTGATTCTCTCGGGAAACCTCGTCAATAATGGTACTTTTGCCATGAATGCCGGAGGAGGAAGAATAACCCATGTACAATTCACCGGTTCCGGCAATGCATCTGTATCAGGCAGTGGTTCAACGGGCTTTTACACCCTGACCGTTGACAAAGGAGAAAACGCTACGCCGGTTCTGGATGTGCAGGCAAGCGGATTTTCCATGACAGCAGCCGATCCGGCACTGATTCTCAGAAACGGCACCTTCCGTTTATCTGCTCCGGTAGCGGTTACATTAACCCAAATCAACAGTTTTACCATACCCCGTACGGCAGGTCTTTCAGTAAACGGAGGAACCATCCGTATAGGCTATGGCAACCGGGATACAGCCGACCTGATTCTGGCCGGAACCGTGGAAGTGCTTTCAGGTGCGTTGCTTGTAGGCGACAGCACCCAAAACGTCAATGGCGATATAGTTTACGCCAACGCAGGATTTCCGGAGATCCGGGTTCAGGGAGGCCTTCTTGCCGTCAACGGGCAGATACGGCGCGGAACAGAAACCACACTGGGATCGCTCATTTACAAACAAACCGGAGGAACAACCCTCATAAGAGGCCTGAATCAGCAGGTCACGCGGGGTAAACTGGAGATAGAAAACAGCGGAAGTACATTTCTTATGAGCGGTGGCAAAATCATTATCCGCCGGGGCGGAGGAACAGCCTATGGCGATCTGTACCTGCGGCCTGAAATTGCTTTAGTGAGCGGCGGCACCATCGAATTTGCCCCTCCGGCAGGCCTGAATCAGAATTACTTGCTCGACGCCGAATGTCCGTTGCACCATCTGACCATCAACGGGTCACCGTCCAATACCGCTGTTGTTTCGCTGTTTGTTCACCCCCTGAATGTTCAGGGAAACCTGACCATTGCCACAGCGGGTTCCGAACTGAAGGCCAACGGGCTGGATGTAAGCATGAAAGGGAACTTCTATCATTCCGGCATCTACACACCCTCAGGCAACCATACGGTTTTCGAAGGCAGTTCCGACCAGACCATGGAACTGAACGCCCCCATTGCTTTCGCCCATCTGGATGTTGCTCTCAATGGCACATTGCAGCTCTCAGGAACTACAGACCCTGTTGTAACGGATACCCTGCGCCTCCTCCAGGGAACGCTGAACGACAACGGAAGGAAGCTTTATGCCAGGGGACATATCCTGATGCAGAGCACCCACACCAGCAGCGGGACCGGCAGGATAGTCCTCCAGGGCACTGCATCCCAGACCATCAGCGGAAACGGACAGGGAGCTTTCGGAAATCTTGAAATCAGCAATTCCGGGGGAATCGTTCTGCGGAGCAATCTTACCATCAACGGCACCCTGACTTTTACATCCGGATCGCTCTATATTGACGATTATCTGCTCACCTTCGGCAATGCTGCTGCAATTGCAGGAACACCTGATGCAGTGCGGTCGGTTCATACCAACGGCGTTCTCAGCGATGCCGGCGTAAGAAAGCTCTTCCCGGCCGGTTCTGCCGATTTTACCTTCCCTGTAGGAGTTACCGGCAAATACACCCCTGTACGTTATCAGATTACGTCAAACGGAGCGGCCGGCAGTATCACGGTCAAACCCATCAGCGGAACCATTCCTTCCATTCAGGGCGCCAATCCCGAAGCGCTCACATGGTACTGGAATGTATCATCCACCGGCTTCAGCAATCCTGTCATTACCCATACCTACTTCTATTCCCAGACTGATGTGAACGGAAACGAAAACAACTACGTTGCAGGACGGTATTATCAGGAACAATGGGTGCCCGAAGGAGGGATGCCGGGAACGGTAAACAGCACCGCCAACACCATTACCCTCACAAATAAAACGTTCATCGACGGGGAATATACTGCCGCCAATTCGGCTTTGCTCATGAACATACCCACCTATTACAGCCGTGCCAGCGGCAACTGGGAAGACCCGGCAACCTGGTCGACCGTAAGCCATACAGGACCAGCCGCCACCACCCCACCCAGCGGAAATCCCGTTAAAATTGCTGCCGGCCATACCATTACCGCCGGATCCAATTATCTGAAAGCCTATTCTGTTGACATTCTCGGCGTACTGGATCTCAAAGCCACCTATGGTCACAGTCTGGGCCATGTTTCCGGTTCCGGCCGGATCATTATGGCCAACACGCCCTATGCCGCTTTCGTCTTCCCGGGAGGGGAATTTTCTGCCTTCATGAACACGCCCCAAAGCACCGTTGAATATCAGGGAGCAGGAATCCTTCCGGTAATAAAGATCTATCAGAATGTAGAATTCACGGGCAGCGGAGCTAAAGAAATGCCCGATGTTCCTGTCCTGGTGCAGGGAAATCTTCTGATAAAATCCGGAACACTTGACAACTCCACCTACCACCAGGACATTACCCTTCTGGGCAACTGGACTGACCAGACCACATCTGGCTTCCTGCCCGGTACAGGGCTGGTCAGGTTTGAAGGCACAGCCATACAGTCGGTTACTATCGCAGGAACAGGCCAGTTTTACGATGCGGCTGTCAATAATGCTGCCGGCATTGTTCTTTCGGGCACTGCAGAAATTCAGCATACTTTGTACCTCACCAGGGGAATTGTGACCACCACCGGAAGCTCACTCACCCTTATAAACACATCGCCTGACGCCGTATCAGGAGGTTCAGCCGCCTCATACATCCATGGCCCCCTCCGGAAAAACATGCTCAGCAATGCTTCGTTCCGTTTTCCCGTAGGCAAGGGCGGACGCTATGGCGAGCTGACCATTCTGAATACCAACGCGGTTTCGCCATCAATCTGGGAAGCAGAGTACTACAATCAGAACCCCCATCCCACCTACGACACTTCGCAGGTAGTTCTTCCTCTGGAATCGGTGAGCGGAAATGAATACTGGCGCATCAAGGGGCCTGTCGGAGGAATGGCCAATGTAAGATTGCGCTGGGATGCACAAAGCAATCTCATTCCTCCAACCCCGGCCGACAGGTTAAAACTGCGCGTAGCCGAATGGATGCCGGCATGGACCAGTGCAGGAAACCGGGTAACCGACCTTGGCCCGACGGCCGGATTCGTTGAAACCACGGCCCCGGTTGCCCTTGATGAACATGTTTTCACACTGGGAATTGAAAAACTGCCTACTGCCAGAATCCTGAGCGGCAACACTGAAATTTGCAACGACGGAAGCGAAGCCACTGTGGTAATTGGCCTTACCGGAACCCCTCCATGGACCTTTACCTACACCATCAACGGGGGTAAGGAAACCACCGTCAGTAACATCGCCGCCTCGCCCTATAATTTGCTGTTTAACGGCGCTTCACTGGGCGGCCCCGGAACCTATACCATCCGAATCACTTCCGTTTCGGATGCAACCGGAAGTTATGGATACAGGGACTTTGTTACCACAGCAACCATTACGGTAAAACAAACCCCGAAGGTTACCCTCTCGGGCAAACAAAATGTTGCCGAAAATGAAACCGGCGTGGTTTACGCCACACCCGGCACTGCGGGCGATACTTATCTCTGGGTTGTTACCGGAGGGGCAATAACCGCCGGCCAGGGAACCAAACAGATTACTGTTTCCTGGGGAGCGGCTGGAAGCGGTAAAGTGGAACTTACCGAGACGAATCCTGTTACAGGTTGCTCCGATTATGCTTCGCTGAATATTACAATCAATGCCGTACCAAAACCTCAGATCACAGGACCGGAAAGCCTGTGCGCAGGAACCTCGGCTCAGTATACCACACCTCCCGCGGCAGGACATACATTCCGCTGGAAAGTAACCGGAGGCAGTATTTTATCCGGCCAGGGCACCAATACCATCAACGTTTCCTGGCCTGTTGCAGTTGCAGGAAAAGTTTCGGTACGCGACAGCATCCCTGCAACCGGCTATTACGGTGACGACAGCCTTACTGTTGTTGTGAATCCGGTTCCTCTGGCCACCATAGGAGTCAGCGGTGATACCATATGCCCCGGTTCTGTTGCCGGAATTACCGTTCACGCTTCGGAAGCCGGAATCCGCTACCAGTTGAGGAATGACGCCACCAACGAGCCGGTAGGAACACCCGTTACGGGGACCGGGATGGACATCGTTTTGTCCGACAATCCTCAGACACCTACATTATATAACATTCTGGCAACCAACGAATATTACTGCAGTGTACAACTTAGCACCAAGCCGGTTGCGGCCTTTTATCCGGTTCCCGCTCCTGTTCTTTCCGTTACACCCAATCCGGTTTGCGAAGGAGAATCCATAACCCTGCAGGCCACGGAAGGAGATTATTTTGTTTTCCTGCGCAACAACGAAACCATTAGCGAAGGAACGGCTTCTTCATTCTCCCCTTCCGAATTTTCCAACAACGATCAGTTTAAGGTGATCGCCACCAGCAATACAACCGGATGCACTGGGACCAGCAATACGGTTACTATAACGGTTTATCCATCCCCTCCGGCACCGGTTATTACACCGGGTGGTACCGTTACCATTGACGAGGGGGAAAGCATTGTCCTTTCCTCATCCGACGGGTACCAGTACGAATGGTCTCCGGGAGGAGAAACGTCCAGAGAAATTACTGTAAGTGCAGAAGGTTCCTACACCGTGCGCATTATCAGTGCCGAAGGCTGCCGCAGTGAATGGGCTGAGCCTGTTACCGTAACGGTAAAACCTTTTCTTGAAAAACCCGTCATCAGCATCTCCGGAGTAACTGCATTCTGCGAAGGAGACAGTGTAGGCCTTTACGGACCTGAAGGCTATTCCTACATCTGGTCCACAGGGGAGACCACCCGGGCAATAACCGTAACTTCATCGGGTACCTATACCCTCAGAATTGCTGATCATCTGGGCCATATCAGTCCGCCATCCGATACGGTAACTGTTGAAGTGTATCCAAGACCGACGGTAACGCTGGCCGGGAAACAGGATGTTACCTGCTTTGGAGGGAATGACGGACAAATTTCGGTTGATGTAACCGGAGGCACAGC
>JAAYUG010000061.1 GCA_012517825.1 Bacteroidales bacterium
CCCGGCAGCTAAGAAAATGTGCACTGATTATTGGTAACAGCAACTATCCTTCAAGCATTCTGACAAATCCGGAGAATGATGCACGAGCGGTTGCGGCAATACTGCAAGAGATTGGATTTAAGGTGTATCAATATGAAAACGTGAAAAAAAAGCAGATGAAAAAAGTCATTGAAGATTTCGCGCTGAGCCTTAAAGGATGCGATGTAGGACTTTTTTTCTATACCGGGCATGGTATACAGGCATTCGGAAATAATTACCTTATACCCGTTGATGCAAACCTCTTAACCGAACGGCAGGTTAAAGACGATTGTTTAGAGGTTAACGGGGTTCTTGCTTTAATGGAAGGATCAGGTACCAGAGCTAATATTATTATTCTGGATGCCTGCAGAGATAATCCCTTCGAAAGGTTATGGACCGGGTCTTCAACAGGCAGAGGGCTTGCATCTATGAGTGCACCTGCAGGAACTTTAATAGCTTTCTCAACAGCACCTGGTAAAATTGCACAGGATGATAGCGGGAATAACAGTCCTTACACAGCAGCATTTTTGGAAATTCTTAAAGTCCCCGACTTATCAGTGTCTCAAATATTTCTGAATTTAACCGCACTTGTTGTGCAAAGAACAGGCAGAAAGCAAATACCATGGATCTCAATGGCATTAACAGAGGACTTATATCTGAACCCTTCTGACAAGTCTGCATCAATATCTCCAAATCAGGTGATTTCCAAACCAACGGTTGAAAAGCAGAATGTTGAGCAGGAAACTACTCCTGTTACCCGGCAGGAGCAGCAGTATGCAAATCAGCCGGAGAAAGAAGCATCCAGAGAAGAAGGCTCTTCTGGTGTGGAAGAAATGCCCAGGTTCATGGGAAAAGGGATGGAAGGTTTCATGGAATGGACCCAGAAAAATCTTCGCTATCCTTCGGAAGCTGCAGAGTACGGTATTCAGGGGCGTGTATATGTTCAGTTTACTGTAAATCCGAATGGGGAAGTAGTTGACGCCAAAGTGATAAAAGGTGTTCATCCGGCACTCGACACGGAGGCTCTCAGGTTGGTAATGTCAAGTCCTAAATGGACCCCGGGAAAAAAAGATGGTAAACCGGTAAAAATGCAGATTACCTTTCCTGTTGTATTCGCTTTGCAATAAAAATTTTTTGTCAGGTTTTACATCCCGATCATTGTTTAGATATTTTTTGTGTTTCTATTGACTAATCTCCTCTAATAATAATTTTGCTATAGCCTGGTTGAATTTGTTAATTCTTAGTACTTCGGTTTATTGTGAACAAACCCTTTAAAAGAATAAGGGGTTAAACCAACTGCGAGATTTTTCATTTTCCGGTATTAATAGTAAAAAAACCGGATATGACAGAGTACAATATGCCCATTAAGACCTGGTCGGTGGAGGACAGGCCAAGGGAAAAGCTGGTATTGAAAGGCCTCCGTTCGCTGAGCGATGCAGAGCTCATCGCCATTCTGCTGGGCAGTGGAACCAGGGAAGAGAGTGCTGTTGAACTGGCACGCAGGCTGTTGAAACATTATAATGACAATCTGAACGAGCTTTCGAAAGCTACGGCAGAAGATCTGAAACGCTTCAAGGGAATAGGCGAGGCAAGGGCGGTGACTGTAATTGCCGCTCTGGAACTTGGAAGAAGAAGAAATGCCGCCGAAGTGATCCAGCGCAAAAAAATTACTTCCAGTGCCGATGTGAGCGGTATTTTCTGTCCCTTGCTGGGGGATCTGCCGTATGAAGAATTCTGGGTAGTCTTGCTGAACCGGGCCAATAAAATCATTGATACGGTAAAAATCAGTCAGGGCGGGCTGGCCGGCACGGTTACCGACATCCGCATTATTCTCAGGCTGGCTCTCGAAAGGCTTGCTTCGTCCATCATCCTGGTTCACAACCATCCTTCAGGGAACCTGAAGCCCAGCGAATCGGACATTCAACTGACAAAACGCCTCAAGGAAGGCGGGGCACTGATGGACATTGCCGTACTGGATCATGTGATTGTGAGTGATCATAATGCGCTGAGTTTTGCGGATGAGGGAATAATCTGATGTGAGGGCGAGAGGGGTTCCATAGTTCCAATGTTTCAGAGTTCCATAGTTCCAAAGTTCCAGAGTTCCAGGGTTCCAAAGTTCCAGAGTTCCAAAATTCAAGCGTAGAGCGTAAAACGTAGAGCGTAAAGAGGGGTATTGGGTTTAGAGTGCAGAGCATTTTTTAATTAGCGTAGAGCGTATAGCGTAAAGCGTAAAGATTTGAGCTTAGCGTGTAGAGCGTAGAGACGTGTCATAAACACCATTTCTTTATGCTCTGTGCTTTACGGTCCTTCCCCGTAGGGGATGAAGGACAGTAGCCTGAAGGATCAAAAACCAACAAATTCCCCGTAGGGGATTAAGGACAATGGAATCGAGGTTCCAGTGTTTCAGGGTTCCAAAGTTTCAGAGTTCCAGCGTTCCAGTGTTCCAAGGTTCAATTTGTGATTTGAGATTTTTGAGTTGTGATTTGAGATTTTGCAGTGTAGAATAGTGAACAATTGGGTAGAACGTTAAGCGGAGAATAAACCGATAAACGCCATTTCTTTACGCTTTACGCTCTGTGCTTTACGCTCCTTCCCCATAGGGGATGAAGGACAATAGACGTGACGATCCAAGCCTAATCTTTTTCCCCGTAGGGGATTAAGGACAATGGAATCGAGGTTCCAGTGTTTCAGGGTTCCAATGTTCCAGAGGTTCAAGGATTTCTGATTTCCGATTTCCGATTTCCCATTAATGTGTTTTAGCTTTTATAGCGTGATCTCGTAAAGGAAATTGGAAATAGAAAATAGGAAATTTTCAGTGATTTCCGATTTCCCATTTCCTATTAATGTGTTTTAGCTCTCATAGCGTAATCTCGCAGAGGAAATTCGAAATAGGAAATCCTCGGGGATTTTTGATTTGTGAGTTGTCATTTTTACTTGGTTATCCTGCTCCCACTAACAATGACAACAAACTTTTATCTTATAATTCCCCGAACATAAAAAAACAGAATTTCGTTTGAGAATAATCTATAAATTAGCTGAAAATGTACCTTCTCATGTGCCGGAGATGTTATTGCATTGCACTGATCATATTGATTTTGCTGTCAGCAGGATGTGTCAGGCAGGGCCGGTATATCCGCGTTAACCAGCTTGGATACAGGCCGGGAGATATAAAAGTTGCCGTTTTTCTGTCGAAAAAGCCGGTCGCCATTCGCTCATTCAGGCTGGTAGATGCATCCACCGGAAAAGTAGCCGTGAGGTTTTCGAAGGCGGAACAGGCTGCAGCGTATCCTCCCTTTGAAAGTGTTTACCGGCTTGATTTTTCGCTGGTACAGAAGCCGGGATCCTATTATCTGGAGGCCGGCGGGGCCCGTTCGCCCGTTTTTCGTATAGCCGGAGATGTTTATAAAGGCACTGCCGATTTTCTTCTGCGTTACCTGCGGCAGCAGCAATGCGGGTACAATCCGCTTATCAGGGATTCGTGCCACCAGTATGACGGGTACATAATTTATTTGCCGGGCAGGGATTCCCAGCACATTGATGTTCGGGGCGGATGGCATGATGCTTCGGATTACCTTCAGTATGTAACCACCAGCGCAACAGCGGTTTATCAGCTTGCCTTTGCCTATATCCTGTATCCGGAAGCCTTTTCCGATGCTTTTAATGCCAGGGGCGACAGCGGCTCCAACGGCATACCCGATGTACTTGACCAGGTGAAATGGGGCCTCGACTGGCTTGACCGCATGAATCCGGAACCGGGCATTCTGTTTCATCAGATTGCCGATGACCGTGACCACATGGGCTTCCGTATTCCGGGGAACGATACTTTTTACAGCAAAGGATACGAGCGTCCGGTATATTTCTGCAGCGGAATGCCGCAGGGAATCGGAAAATACAAAAACCGGAGCACAGGCAGGGCCTCCATCGCCGGAAAGTTCGCTTCCTCCTTTGCCTTAGGATCCGTGGTTTTGAAAAACTATTATCCGGAGTTTTCGGCAAAGATTCTTCAGAAAGCAAAAGAAGCATACATTACGGGGTTAAAATATCCCGGTGTTTGCCAGACCGCACCCTGCCGTGCTCCCTACTTTTATGAGGAAGAAAACTGGGAAGATGATATGGAACTGGCTGCATCGACCCTTTATCAGGTTACGGGCGAAAGAAAGTATGCCGAGCAGGCTGTTGATTTCGGACAGAAAGAAGGCATTCCCGGCTGGATGGGAAGGGACACGGCCAGGCATTACCAGTACTATCCTTTTGTTAACCTCGGGCATTTTCTGTTGGCCGGTATGGATAGCATGGCCGGGTGTGATACCTTCCGGTTACTTCTGAAGGAGAGCATGGAACGCATTGCCGTCAGAACCGGGCATGATCCGTTCCGCATGGGAATACCTTTTATCTGGTGCTCGAATAATCTGGTGTCGGCGTTTATCACGCAGTGCCGGTTATATGAGCGTCTCACCCGGGATTCCTCGTACAGGGTTTATGAAGCTGCTGCCCGCGACTGGCTTTTTGGGTGCAACCCATGGGGTACCAGCATGATTACCGGACTGCCGGAAGGAGGCGACTGGCCGGAAGACATCCACAGTGCTTTGACGCATATAGGGAAATACCGGGTGGACGGAGGCCTGGTGGATGGCCCGGTGTACAGCAGTATTTTCAACAGCCTGAAGGGCGTATTTCTATCTTCACCTGATGAATATGCTGATGTGCAACCCTCGTTTGTCGTTTATCATGATGATTATGCCGATTATTCCACCAACGAGCCGACCATGGATGGAACGGCTTCGCTGGTGTTGTATCTGGCAGGGATGGAATAGGGAAAATTCAATATGGAAAATTCCGAACTTCAGCTTGCATACGATTTTGTAAAGTACACCAACCGGAATTTGTTTCTTACCGGAAGGGCAGGTACGGGGAAGACCACCTTTCTGCACACTTTGCGGAAGGAATCGCCCAAACGGATGATCGTGGTTGCTCCGACCGGGGTGGCTGCCATTAATGCCGGAGGGGTCACCATGCATTCTTTTTTTCAGCTTCCGTTCGGGCCGGTTTTGCCCGGCCATAGGATACAGCGGCAACAGGAAAAAGAAAATGAATTTCCGGGAAGGAAGTTCAGCCGGCAAAAGCGTGAGATAATCCGCACCCTCGACCTGCTTGTAATTGATGAGATCAGTATGGTGCGTGCCGATATGCTCGATGGAGTAGACGAGGTACTGCGGCGTTTCCGCAATCCGAAACTGCCTTTTGGAGGCGTTCAGCTGGTAATGATCGGCGACCTGCAGCAGCTTCCCCCGGTGGTGAAACAGGATGAGTGGGAGATTCTGCGAACGGCATATTCCACTCCGTATTTTTTCGGGAGCCATGCCCTGGCCCGAACCAATTACGTTACGGTGGAACTGCAGCATGTGTACAGGCAATCGGATGCAAGGTTTATCAGAATACTCAATGAGGTTCGTGATCAGAAGCTTTCCCCCGCATCTGTTGAACTGCTGAACCAGCGTTACCGGCCCGGATACACCGATGACCGGAATGAGGGATATGTAATTCTCACCACCCACAATGCCCCGGCTCAGGAAATCAACCTCTCGAAGCTGCAGAAACTTCGGGGCAAGGAATATGTGTTTAAGGCCCGTGTGGAAGGCGACTTTCCCCAGCAGATGTATCCGACCGATGCCAGGCTTTCCTTAAAAAAAGGCGCTCAGGTGATGTTTCTGAAAAACGATCCTTCGCCTGAAAAGCTGTATTTCAACGGGAAAATCGGCGTTGTGGAAGAAATAGACGACCAGTCGGTATTTGTTTTGTGCGATGGAGATCCGGATGCCATTGAAGTAAAGCCGGCTGTGTGGGAGAATATTTCCTATTCCATTGATGAGAAGACGAAGGAAATCCAGGAGCGTGTGCTTGGCACCTTTACCCAATATCCGCTGAAGCTGGCCTGGGCGGTTACTATCCATAAGAGCCAGGGGCTTACCTTCGACAAAGTGATCATTGATGCGCGGGCTGCCTTTGCCCATGGTCAGGTGTATGTGGCTCTTTCGCGCTGTCGATCGCTCGAGGGGATTGTCCTCAGCAGTAAACTGCCGGCGCATTCGTTCAGAAGCATTCCGGAACTGGTCGCTTTTCATGAGGAAATGACCTGCCGCATGCCCGATGATGCCATTCTCCGGGAGGCCAAACAGGAGTACCTGCGGCAACTGCTTGATGAATTGTTCGATTTTTCCGGGATGGCGAATGCCCTCACGGATTTGAAACTGTTGATAACCGAAAACAGGAACACGGTTATCAAACCCGACGAAGCGGAAACCAGTCTGCTTCAGGACAGGTTCCTGAAGGAAGTGCTTTCGGTGGCCGGCCGCTTTGGACAGCAGATTGACCAATTGCTTGAAGCAGGCGATGAGCCAATGATCAGGGAACGCACGGCCAAAGCTTCGGTGTTTTTTGCCGCCAAACTGGACGAACTATTTTCCGGAGCTGGTGAAGTTTTTCTGATCGATACGGATAATAAGGAGGTGAGAAAGAAATTGCAGGAAACCAGGGGAGAAATTATGATGCTTTTACGGCAGAAAAAGGAATGCCTGCAGGCCTGCAGTGAGGGCTTTGATATCAGCAGGTACCTGCGGGCAAAGGCTGTGGCAGCGTTAAGAACAGAGAAGGAAGACGGAATCGGGGATACGATACGCGAGAAAACAACCGACTCGGGTACCGGGCATCCCGAACTCTACGAAAGGATCAAACAATGGAGAAACATGCAGGCGTTGAATTCGGATGTGCCGGTTTTCCGGGTGCTTCCACTGGGGGTGATACGGCAAATCGCCGGACAGTTGCCCCTCACAAAGGAAGCGTTGCGGGAGATTAAAGGAATTGGAAAACGCAAGGCCGAGGCATATGGGGAGGAGATCCTGGAAATAGTAAGGAAATATTGCGAAGAGAAAAACATCGCAGGCTGGACACCGGAGCCGGAAAAGAAAAAGGAGCGCATTGCCAGCCACCGAATTACGGCCGACCTGTGGCGCAGTGGAAAGTCGGTGGCCGAGATAGCCAGTGAAAGAGGGCTTTCTGTTACGACAGTTGAAGGGCACCTGGCACAGAATATCAGGGAGGGAGAGATAGGTATTGAAGGGCTGGTGCCCGAAGAAAAGATCCGGCAGATCGAGGAATGCTTCCGGCGGAAGGGAAACTATCAGCTCAAGCCGGTCAAGGACGAACTGGGCGATCTGGTGAGCTGGGGAGAACTGAGAATGGTGGC
>JAAYUG010000062.1 GCA_012517825.1 Bacteroidales bacterium
GTCTGTTATTCAAAAATAGCCAATATTTATTGACCAGCAAATTGATCTTTAAAGAAAAAATCTATCCATTCCCAGAAATTGCCTGTATGTTTAAGAAATCTAAAAAAATTACTGTTAGATATCACGAGGGTTGCCCGGTTGTCATTCGGGTGAAAGGTAAGTTTTTCGGCCTCTGACAGCAGGCGGTCAATGAACAGATGGACATGATGCTCCCTGTCGTGAATCAACCCGAAAGGGCTTACCGAACCGGGCTTCACTCCCAGATATTTCTGCAGGCGGGCCTCGGAGGCAAAAGACAACTTTCCCTGACGCACATATTTCTCCAGGGCATGGATGTCAAGAAGCCTGTCATGGCGCATAATAACCAGATAATGCCTGTTCCCCTTGTGATTTCTGAAAAAAATATTCCGGCAGAAGACCGCATCAATATCTTTCCAGTACCTTAGCGCTTCGTCAATCGTTGCAGCAGGCGGATGTTCGTAATACTGAAAAGGTATATCCAGCGTATGAAGCAGGTCGTATAAAGCAGGATCTCCGATCATATTACATCCAAAAGAATCCCTGGCATATTTTGCACAGGTGACAACAAAAAAACAAAATTTTTTCCTACTTTTGCCTGCCGGAAACAGAAAAGCAAGGTGCTTGTGCTGTTTCAGGCAAAAAGTTGATGAATCGGGGCGTGGCGCAGTTGGCTAGCGCACTTGCATGGGGTGCAAGGGGTCGGAAGTTCGAGTCTTCTCGCCCCGACATGTTCTGAAGGCGGAGGGAATTATACCTCCGCTTCTTTCATTTTATGCCGCTCATTCTGCAGAAAATACAGGTTAAAACTGCATAAAATCCGTATTGATTATCAGGTCACCGTTCATTTCCTCCCATATTTCCCTTGCAAGCTTTTCGCTTTCCTTACGGCTAATTGCACGCCTGCCCTCCGATTTCTCCTGTAACCTGACATTTTTTCCTCCCCTCATTCTCTGCCGTTCTGACAAAGTTTTCATAATAATTTGTTTTTTAGTATATTATACGTTTTTGACATGATTTTTGTTACCTTTTTCGCGCTTCTTACCAATATTAAAATTAATGCAATGAAGAAGCCACTAAAAAAGAAAATATGAACATACACACACATAATCTGTTAATTGTTGAACTTTCAGAATAGATATCTTTACAAACAACACAGAATATCATTAATATTAATCATTAAAATACCGTATTATGAGTTTATTCAAACCACTTGATGTTCAGAAAGATCCGGCTGAAAAAGTTGTTCCGGAAGGCAACGCCGAGCATGTCCATTGTCTCATTATCGGATCGGGACCGGCAGGATATACCGCAGCGATCTATGCAGCGCGTGCTAATCTGAAACCAGTTCTTTATGAAGGGCTTCAGCCCGGAGGCCAGCTCACTACCACCACCGAGGTGGAAAACTTTCCTGGCTATCCTGATGGAATTACAGGTCCTCAGATGATGGAGGATTTCAAAAAGCAGGCCCAGCGTTTTGGCACGGATATTCGTTTCGGAATGATCACATCGGTTGATTTCAGCAAAAGGCCGTTTAAAGTTGTTGCTGATGAAACCCATTTGATTGAAGCCGACGCTGTAATTATTGCCACCGGGGCCACAGCCAAATACCTGGGACTGGAGTCGGAAAAGAAATATATGGGCAGTGGCGTTTCAGCCTGCGCCACCTGCGATGGTTTCTTTTATAAAGGACAGGACGTTGCTGTTGTTGGCGGAGGAGATACAGCCTGCGAAGAAGCTCTCTACCTGGCCGGCTTGTGCCGGAAAGTTTACATGATTGTCAGAAAAAATTACCTCAGAGCCAGCAAAGTTATGCAGCAGCGGGTACTGAACACTCCGAACATAGAAGTACTGTTTGGTCATGTAACCAAAGAAATTGTCGGAGATCAGACCGTCAACGGAGTGATTCTCACTGACGATAAAGGACAGGAAAAGCGGATTGATGTTCAGGGTTTCTTTGTAGCAATTGGTCATACTCCGAACTCTGAAATCTTCAAACCCTGGATCGAAACGGATGAAACCGGATACATCATTACCCGTCCGGGAAGCACAAAGACCAATGTTGAAGGAGTATTCGCCTGCGGAGATGTTCAGGACAAGACATTCAGGCAGGCTGTTACGGCAGCCGGCTCGGGTTGCATGGCTGCCATCGAGGCAGAACGATGGCTGGCAGAACAGAAGTAAAAAAAGAATGCCTCAAATACAGATCGATTCATTTATACGAAGGTTAAGCAGTTTTAATTAAAAAAATCAACCGGTTGGCGCTCTGTGCTAACCGGTTGATTTTTAAAATCCTTTCCAGGGATATCAAAAACGAAATGTTAAGAACCTCTTTATTTGTTCACTTCTGCTATTTTGTCGGTATTGTATTTACCCTGTTTCAGTTTTTCGGCAATTTCCGAAAACGCGTTAATGGTGTACTGAACGTCATCCAGTGTATGGACCGCAGTAGGAATAATGCGGATCAGGATAACCCCTTTCGGAACAACAGGATATACAACAATGGAACAGAAGATGTTGTAATTTTCACGAAGATCAAAAATGATATTGGTGGCTTCCGGCACGCTTCCCGAGAGGAACACAGGAGTTACAGGCGAGTTGGTGTTTCCGAGATTGAATCCTTTGGCACGGAGTCCATCCTGCAAGGCCCGTACAATTTTCCAGAGATTGTCTTTTAACTCCGGACGGGTTTGCAGAAGTTCAAGCCTTTTCAGAGCTCCTTCTACCATGGGCATAGGCAGTGATTTGGCAAAAATCTGTGAACGCATGTTGTACTGCAGGTAGTCAATAACTTCCCGTTCCCCTGCAATGAAGCCTCCAATACCGGCCATAGCCTTGGCGAAGGTGGCAAAATACAGGTCGATCTTATCCTGCACGCCAAAATGCTCACCTGTTCCGGCTCCGGTTTTCCCCATGGTTCCGAATCCATGGGCATCATCCACGAGTATTCTGAACCGGAAATCTTTTTTCAGAGCGGCAATTTCATCGAGTTTGCCGAGATCGCCCGCCATACCAAAAACTCCCTCGGTAATAACAAGAATTCCTCCGCCAGTGGTTTCAGCCACATGGGTTGCATGCTCAAGCTGTTTTTTCAGACTGTCCATGTCATTATGGGCGTACACAAACCGTTTACCTATGTGCAACCGCAACCCGTCAAGAATGCAGGCATGGCTTTCAGAATCGTAAACCACCACATCATTCCTGCTTAAAAGGGTATCGATGATGGAAACCATCCCCTGGTAACCGAAATTCAGCAGGTAAGCTCTTTCCTTACCAACAAAGGCAGCGAGTTTTTCTTCCAGTTGTTCATGGAGAGTAGTTTGCCCCGACATCATACGGGCCCCCATAGGATATCCCAGACCCCAGCGCGCGGCCGCTTCGGCATCGGCTTTCCGAACTTCAGGATGGTTGGCCAGTCCCAGGTAATTATTCAGACTCCATGTAAGCACTTCCTTGCCTCTGAATTTCATTCTGGGTTTGATCTCTCCTTCAAGTTTGGGAAACATGAAATATCCATGTGCTTCCTTCTGATATTGACCCAGCGGACCACGGTTTTTGTGTATTTTATCAAAAATATCCACAGCAGTAAATTTTTAAGGTTATTTTAATGCTACAAACCTAATCGTTTTTTTGCAAATCGAAAAAATGCGTTATAGCATGCTCCTGTCATTGCCGTTTTGCACCTCGCTTAATAAGACAGTTTGAACGGAATTGATGAGGAATGTTTCAGGTGCCAGCAATAAAGAATCCTGTTATTTGTAAATATGCAGGATAAGGACTTAGAGTGTCAAGCCGGGTATGTCTGAAAACTTCCTTTACTGGCATCACCGGACAAATTACCTATCAGGTCTGTCGGCCAAAACTTCTGCTGAAAGTAATTTTTGTTAATTGTTATTAAAACTTGCAAAAATTTGAACATTATA
>JAAYUG010000063.1 GCA_012517825.1 Bacteroidales bacterium
GGAGGGCAAAACCGGTGTTATTGATCTCTCCCGTACCGAAATTTATAAACTGAAAAGTACGGATAATAAAGGTTTTTTTGAATTTTTTGAATCGGTCTTGCGGGAAACGGAAAGCATCCAGCCCAAAATTCTGGTCGATATATCCTGTTTTCCGCGCCAGTGGATTGGTGCTTTGCTGCATTGTATGTTCATTACCAATCTTGACCGTTCAGAGGCTCATATTCTCCTGGCTTATTTTCCTTCTTCCTTTTATATGCCTCCCCGTATCAAAAAGGTGCGGGAGGCAAACCTGCTCATGGATTTCGAATGGAGCAGAAAGCGCGACCTGCCTGTTGCCTTGCTCATGATACTTGGCTATGACAATCATGCGGCACAGAATCTGATCGACCGGCTGAAACCAGATAAGGTTGTTGCCTTATATACTGCGCCCGACTTTGATAAAAGAATTACTGAAGAAATTGAAAGGAGGCATAAAAGGCTGATTGCGTCCCTGCCTCCGACGCAGGTTATAACATATCCCCTGCAAAACCTCCATAAAGTAAATGCTGTTTTTACTTCCGAGATTTTACGTTATCGGCTTACCCATAAAGTTTACATAGCTGTAATGGGTCCCAAAATCCTTACGGCCCTGTCTCTCGTTTTGCAGATACGTTACCCTGATGTAGAGGTTTGGGATCCCGGCGATATCGATTTGCATCCGAATCCTGTTCCTTCCGCTTTCCCTCCTCTTTTATACTATCTGCATTTCGAACAGACAGAAGATTTTTAAAAAGTTTCCTAAAAAGGCTATCTGTGGTAAATGCCTGCACCCGCAATCCGGCGATAGCGCAGAGCATAGAGGGTAAAGCGTAGAGAGAACTTATGCACTCCATTTCTTTATGCTTTACGCTCTGTTTCAGTGTTCCATAGTTTCATGGTTCCGGAGAAATAAGAGAAATTAACTACTTCCCCCGTCAGGGGATGGATTCCTTTACGATCAAAAGTTGGAACAAGGTGTGAACATTGTACACCATCAGTTGTTTTTTAGGCAGAAAAATCATAACTTGTATTGAATTAACTTTTAATAAAAATGGCTTTGTTCGAAATCAAAATGCCCAAAATGGGCGAAAGTATTGAAGAAGCAACTATTACCAAATGGTTTGTCAAGGAAGGTGACATGGTTCAGGAGGATGATGTCCTGCTGGAAATAGCTACCGACAAAGTGGACAGCGAGATTCCATCACCTGTTGCCGGAAAAGTTGCAAAAATTCTTTTTAAGGTAAACGACCTTGTTCCTGTTGGTAAAGTTGTTGCCCTGATTGACACAGAGGGAGGTGCCGGAACCACCGGGTCATCAGCTGCTGCGACATCAGTTGTTGAAGAAACTAAACAGCCGGAAGCACAGCCAAAAGCACCTGCCAGCAAGGCGGAATACAAGGAAGCCGATGCTCGTTTCTATTCCCCCCTCGTGCGCAGTATAGCTTCCCGGGAGCAGATCTCTCCCGAAGAATTGAGCAGAATCCCCGGTACAGGTCGTAATGGCCGTGTGCGGAAACAGGATATTCTTGCCTGGGTACAGAGCCGGGCAAAACAACCGGAAGTCGCTAAGACGGAGATAAAATCTGCTCCGGAAACTATTGCCGAAAAAGCCAAACCTTCGGTTTCTGTCTGGCCCGGAGATGAAGTGATTGAAATGGACCGGGTAAGAAAACTTATAGCCGATCATATGGTGATGTCGAAACGAACCGCTGCACATGTCACCAACATACTGGAGGCTGATGTGACAGAGCTGGTGATGTGGCGAAACAGAGTGAAAGATGAATTCGAAGCCAGAGAGAAACAGAAATTCACTTTTATGCCAGCGGTTACGCAGGCAGTAGCCCGTGCTCTGAGAGATTTCCCCAGGGTTAATATTTCGGTTGACGGCTATAATATCATTATGCGAAAAGCTGTCAATATAGGAATAGCAGTGGCTACCCCCGACGGAAATCTTATTGTCCCTGTGGTTAAAAATGCCGATCAGCTTAGCCTTACCGGGCTGGCCCTTGAAATCAACCGCCTGGCCGATTTGGCCCGCAAGGGCAAGCTCAGCCCCGACGATATTCAGGGTGGAACTTTTTCTATTACCAACTTTGGTACATTCCGCAACCTGATGGGAACACCGGTAATCAATCAGCCGCAGGCAGCCATTCTTGCCGTAGGCACCATTGAGAAAAAACCCGCCGTACTTGAAACCCCGTCAGGCGACGTGATTGCTATACGCCACAAAATGTATCTCTCTCTTACATACGATCACCGGGCTATCGACGGGGCGTTGGGCGGTGCTTTCCTCCGAAGAGTGGCCGATTACCTCGAAAAATTTGACACTACTGCAAAGGTTTGAATCATTAATTACCTGATAATATGAACGAACAGAAAAAATACCACATTAAAAAAACATCAAAGGAAATACTGGAAAAATGGTTTTATCTCATGACCCTCGGACGAAATCTTGACGAGCGGGCACCGAATTACCTGAAACAGGCTATTGGATGGTCGTATCATGCCCCCTACGCCGGACATGATGGAATCCAGCTCGCCATAGGGCAGGTATTCCGGAAAGGCTTTGATCATTTGTTCCCCTACTACCGCGATATGCTGACAGCGATCTCAGCCGGTCTGACCGCTGAAGAAATCATCCTCAACGGAATCAGCAAGGATACAGATGTAGCGGGTGGCGGCAGACACATGTCGAACCATTTTGCCAAACCGGCATGGAATATTCATAATGTTTCCTCTGCTACCGGCAATCATACATTGCATGCGGTTGGTGTGGCCCGTGCCATGAAATACTACAAGCATAACGGCGTGGCCATCTCTTCGCAGGGAGAATCTTCCCTTTCCGAAGGTTATGTTTATGAAGCTATTAATGGTGCTTCAAGAGAAAAATTGCCGGTGCTCTTTGTCGTTCAGGATAACGGTTTTGGTATATCTGTTCCGAAATACGAACAGACAGCCAACCGCAAGGCGGTAAACAACTTCAGCGGTATCAAAAACCTGAAAATATTTTTCTGCAACGGAAAAGATGTATTCGATTCCATGAATACCATGGAAGAAGCCCATCAATGGGTTCTCGAAAATCAGATGCCGGCCATAGTGCACGCAAACTGCGTCAGGATTCATTCCCATTCCAATTCTGACCGGCACGAACTCTACCGCGACCAGAACGAACTGAACTATGTGATGGAATACGACCCTCTTGCCAAATTCCGTCGCCTTCTTTTGCGGTATAACCGATTTACCGAAGAGGAACTTGTGGCTATTGAACAGAAGGTTAAGGAAGAGGTGAAGGAAGCTCACAGAAAAGCTATGAGCGCTCCTGACCCCGATCCGTCTTCCATATTTGATTTTGTCGTCCCCGAACCGTATATGCCCGAAAAATTCCCCGACGGAACCCATACATTTGAAGGGGAAAAGAAAAAGCTGATTGAAGCTCTTAATGAAACATTGAAGGAGGAATTCAGGTACAATCCCGATACCTTTCTCTGGGGTCAGGATGTGGCCCATAAGGAAAAGGGCGGGGTATTCAATGTCACCAAAGGACTTCAGAAAGAATTTGGAAAGGAACGGGTTTTTAATGCCCCCATTGCCGAAGATTATATTGTGGGTACTGCCAACGGAATGAGCCGCTTTGACCAGAAAATCAGAATCGTAATTGAAGGAGCAGAATTTGCCGATTATTTCTGGCCGGCCATGGAACAACTGGTCGATACATCTCATGATTACTGGCGAAGTAAGGGCCAGTTTTCGCCCAACATCACCATTCGCCTTGCCTCCGGCGGGTATATCGGAGGAGGTCTTTATCATTCGCAAACCATTGAGGGAGTTTTGACTACATTCCCTGGAATACGCGTTGTATATCCGTCGTTCGCCGACGATGCCGCCGGATTATTGCGCACTGCCATCAGGTCAAAAGGTGTCACTATGTTCCTTGAACCCAAAGCTCTTTATAATGCTCCCAAAGCGGCTACATCCATCCCTACTGATTTTGAGGTGCCTTTTGGAAAGGCCAGAATTCGAAGGGAAGGGGCTGATCTGACCGTTGTTACTTATGGAAATACCACCCATATGTGCCTTGAAGCCGCCGCTATGCTGAATGAAAAGCATGGTGCATCAGCTGAAGTGATTGACCTGCGTTCACTAAACCCGCTTGATGAAGAGACCATTCTTGCCTCGGTGAAAAAAACCGGGAAAGTCTTGGTTGTTCACGAAGACAAAGTCTTTGCAGGTTTCGGTGGGGAGGTTGCTGCCATAATAGCCGATAAAGCATTTGAATACCTTGATGCTCCGGTAAAGAGGGTAGGAGCAACTTATACTCCCGTAGGATTTAACCGGATTCTCGAAAAAGCCATTCTTCCTGATACGGACAAAATTTATACAGCAATGGAAGATCTGTTTTTTTTCTGATTCGTTGAACAGGAGAGAATTCCCTATCAGAAAAAATGAACGACAAGGATTAAATCTATGGTGTTTACAACAAAAAGCAAATAAAAATATCCGAAATGAAGAAAATAGCACTTATTTACAGCTTCAATACAAAAAAAACAGCCATCATAGCCGGGAAAATCCTCGAACGATTTGGCCCGGAACTGATTGAACCAATTAATGCTGAAGACATTGACGAAAAAACTTTTCTTTCATATGACAATTTGATTCTCGGAGTGCCAACCTGGTTTGACGGAGAATTGCCCAACTACTGGGATGAATTTGTACCTGCCCTCGAAGAAATGGACCTGAGCGGAAAAAAAATCGCCATTTTTGGGCTGGGTGATCAGGTGGGGTATCCGGAAAATTTCCTTGATGCCGTTGGCATTATGGCAGACCTTCTGGAGTCCAGAGGAGCCACCGTTGTAGGTTATACCTCGGCCGATGGGTATACCTTTGAACATTCCAGGGCACTTCGTAACGGCAAATTCTGCGGGCTTGCCATTGATTTTGAAAACCAGAACAAACTCACTGATGAACGCATCAACCAATGGGTTGAACAGTTGCGCAGGGAGTTTGAAATGGTTTAGGCCTGGGCTGGCTCTTTTCCTGTTCTAATATCCTGATCAGAGGATAATTAGTATTTAGGTTCCGATTTTTTAGTCTGAATGACTGTTTGAAAGATACTCTTTTTGTATCTTTACAGTTGTGGATTCAATTCTGAAAATACGGAACCGCATTTTCATTTTGTTTCTTGGCTTGCTCCTCGTAACTGACGGAGAAAGCCAGATTATCCCATTTAGAAATTATTCCATCAGGGAAGGGCTTCCTCAGAATTCTGTCGTCGCCGTATTTCAGGATTCAAAGGGCTATCTTTGGTTTGGAACTCAGGTGGGTATTGCCCGTTTTGACGGAAAATCCTTCAGGAACTATAACATATCTTCCGGTCTGTGCGGAAATACAGTTACTTCAATCCTTGAAGATAAAAAAGGCCAGCTGTGGATAGCTTCCCATGACGGTGGTGTTTCTGTGAGAAAAAAAGAGGTGTTTTATACCTTAAATAAAGACAGCGGGCTTGTTTCGAACGACATTAAATCTCTGTACCTCGATTCAGAGAATTCGGTCTGGTGTCTTTCAGAAAGCGGAATTTCTGTGATTTCATCCAATGGCATAACCAGTTTTACTGACCAGAACGGATTACCACATAACAACATTCTTGCCTGGTTTGAAGATTCAAAAAAGAGAATATGGGTTGGCACGCAAAATGGTGTTGCTGTATATGACGGAGAAAAGTGGACTTCCTTTACAACTGAAGTTGCCTATCAGATAGAAGGCAGGATTGAGAGCGTAGTATGGGCCATTGCTGAAGATGAAAAAGGGAAAATATGGATAGGAACACAGGGCGGGGGAGTGTTCGTTTATGACGGAAAAAATTTCCGCCATTTCACACAAAAAGATGGCCTTTCCGGAAACTATGTGCTCTCGATGGCTCAGGCACCCGATAAAACACTCTGGATGGGCCATTTCAGACAGGGTCTTACCCATTTCGACGGGGAGAAATTTCATGCCTATGCTACAACCCTGATCCCTAATGACTATATTCTGGGAATACAATTTGACCACCGGGGCCGCATTTGGGCAAGAACCTTACAGTCAGGGGTTGTTACAGGCACACCTGGCCAGTTCAGGATCCTTGGAAAACCAAACGGTCTTATTGACGACCGCGTTCAGGATATATGCATTGATGGTTCGGGAAACATCTGGATTGGAACCCTTGGTGGCGTTTCTATGTATGGTAAGGGCATTTTTGAAATCTATAATACTTCCTGCGGATTACCTGATAATAATATTGTCAGTGTTGCCTGCACCCATGACCAGAATGTATGGCTTGGCACCTACAATGAACTGGTGAGGCTTCAGGGGAACCGCATTACGGTATTTCCGCAAACCAGGGGACTTTATGAAAGTGTGATTCTGAGCCTGTTCGAAGACAGCCGCCATCAGCTATGGATAGGTTCCTACGGTTCACTGGTAAAACGTACCGCAGGTAGCATGGTCAAAATTAAGGCAGATGAACTGTATCATGGTGACAATGGAATTTATTCCCTTTCGGAAGACAAAAACGGAAATTTATGGCTTGCCACGGAATCAGGAGCATGGAAATTCGACGGTAAATCATTGGTACGATTTGGCTTGCAGGAGGGCCTTTCCGGAGAAAATGTGAAGAAGATCCTTCCGGATGGCAGAAATAATCTATGGTTTGTTACAACTGAGGGATTGACTGTAAAAACGCCGCACCGAATTCAGACATTTACTGCCCGCAACGGACTGCCTTCCGACGCCTGCACTGACATTGCTGCTGCCGGTGACAGCCTTTTCTGGATAGGCACGGAAGGGGGATTGGTTGAGATTGTCCCGGCTGCTGATACCTTCAGAATACGAAAGGTATATTCGCTCCAGAACGGATTAGCCTCCAATACCATTTATTTGCTCCTGTTCGACAGGCAAAAATCACTGTGGATAGGGCATGAGAAAGGGCTGAACCGGATCGATATTCTCACTCAGAAAATATTCTATTACGGAGCATCTGACGGGTTCCTTCCAGTGGAAACCAACCTGAATGCCGTAAGTATGGATGCAAGGAACCATATATGGTTTGGAACTGTCGGTGGTGCTGTTGAGTATTTCCCTGAAAATGACATACTTGCCTCTGATGCCCCGAAAACCTACATCACCGGAATACGGCTTTCCGGAACCGATGTACCTATCGGTAACTATATCAGGCAAGTTGATTCTCTTACTGGTCTGCCTCTTGACTTAAAGCTCCCATACAACCGGAGTTCTCTGATATTTGATTTTGTCGGGCTCCATTATACCATACCTGAGAAGGTAAAGTACCAGTACAAGCTGGATGGTTATGACGAACAATGGTCTGAACCGGTTACACAGAATTTTGCCGAATACAAAAAACTTCCCAACGGACATTACCGTTTTCTGGTGAAAGCCTGCAACAGTGACGGTATATGGAATCCTGAACCTGTTTCTTTCTCTTTCCAGATCAAACCGCCGTTCTGGAAAACACCCTGGTTTGTTTTAATCGTTGTTGCCCTGGGTGTGGCTGTGATTGTGGAAATTATTCGTTATCGTGAACGTAAATTACAGGAAGATAAAAGAATACTCGAGCAGAAAGTGCGGGAAAGAACAGCTCAGATTGAGCAACAGAAAAAGGAAATTGAGGAAAAGAACGAAGAGTTGCAGCAACAGCAGCTTGAGATCCTGGCGCAGAGAGATGAAATTGAACGCCAGCGCGATATTGCAACTCAACAACGCGACCAGATTGCATTGCAGAAAAAGGAGATAACCGACAGCATCCATTATGCAAGCCGCATCCAGTCTGCCATCATACCCTCCCGTGAAACGGTTCTTTCAGTATTGCCCGAGCATTTCATCCTCTTCATGCCCCGGGATATTGTCAGCGGTGATTTCTATTGGGTTACAAAGCATGATAACAGAATTGTTATTGCCGCTACTGATTGTACCGGTCACGGTGTACCGGGTGCATTTATGAGCATGTTGGGAGTCACCCTGCTGAATGAGATCGTAAATAAGGAAGATACTTTTCAGGCAAGTTTGATTCTTGATAAATTAAGAGAAAATGTGAAAATCACCCTGTCACAAACCGGAAAAGAAGACGAAGCAAAAGACGGAATGGATATCGCACTGTGCGTTGCTGATACACAGAACCATACAATGCAGTTTGCCGGTGCCAACAATCCGTTGTACATCATCAGAGAGGGAGAACTTATCGAATATAAAGGCGATAATATGCCTATTGGGATCCATGCCGGAGAGGAAAGACCCTTCACCAACCATATTATTGACGTTAAACCGGGTGACAGGTTTTATATCTTTTCTGATGGATTTGCTGACCAGTTCGGAGGCCCTGAAGGCTCCAAATTCAAAGCCAAACCCTTTAAACGCCTACTTCAGCAGATTCATTCCTACCCCATGGAAAAACAGCATGAACTTCTGCTCGATGCCTTTCTGCAGTGGAAAGGAAATCTTGACCAGGTAGACGATGTGTTAGTTATTGGATTTTGTCTGAAATAAACAAAAGAAATCAAATGGTTTTCTTTTATCGTCCTTTCATCATGTTTTGAAGGTATTTTGTCAAATTGAACATAACCTTTATCAATATCAACCGTACAACTAAAAGGTTCTAAATAAAAAATGCCTATGAAATCAAAAATTACCCTTTTAACTGTGCTCATGCTTCTGGCTGTTTTCAGCCTGAAAGCCCAGGTACCCCCTTCCTTCCGCTGGTCAGATTTTGCCAGTACCACCGGAACTGTAAACGCAGATAAGATTGTTCCTTTACCCGACGGCTCTGTGATTGTAGCAGGATCTTTTTATGCTGAGTCATTAACATTTGGAGCGACAACCATTAAGGGTTTTTGGGGTGGTGAAGGTAATTCTGCATTTGTTGCCCGCTATAACAAAGATGGCAGTTTAATGTGGGCAAAATCGGTCTATTTCTCCTCTCTTAATTGGGGAAATATTGGGATTGAAAGTGTTCTCATTCAACCCGATATGAATCCTCTTCTGGTGCTTTCCGGTTCCGGTGATACATTGGTTATGCCCGACGGAAAAATTATGAAGGTTCCTTCAGGGATTAATATCAACGTGTTTATGAAGCTTGACCTGAATACCGGAAATCAGTCAGCCGTCAATTATCTATATGCTGAAAATGGTTATTTGGACTTCCAGGGGTGCGATATTGATAAGGACGGCAATATTGTTTTTATCGGAAATGTGAACGGCGACTCTCTCTATTTATCCAGAACCGCAACGGAACCTGTGGCATTGCAGGGAGGAAATTTTTATCAGTCCTGTCTCATCAAATACGATAGGAATTTGAACAATGCCTTGTGGTATAACTTATGGACAGTTGATGACATTTCCTACCAGATGTCAGCTACCTCGGTTAAAATCGATCCTTCTAACCAAAACATAGTTGTAGCCGGATATTTTAATGGGACCATCCGTTTTGATGCTGAAAATTCATTGACTGCAGCAAGCCAGTACGATATGTTTATTGCCGGATATAATATGGACGGTCAAATACTGTTTAAGTTGGCGGGAGAAGGAGAAGGCGATGAATATTCCGGTGAAGTAATTTTTGATAAAGATGGTTATTGCTACATTTCCGGAGTTTCTTCAAGTTATCAGGTTACGTTTGGAAACCACACAGTTTCTGGACTTTCTGGTGACGGACAGTTTGATGTTTTCGGATTAAAAATGGACAATAGCCAGCTTTCCCAGCCGTTGGGTTCTGTTGTTATCAATACGATGCTGAACTTTTATACCCCGGGATCTACCCTTAATAAGATCAAATATATCAAAGATGAAAATAAAATTCTTTGGCTTACTGCCTTCAGGGCCGGAACTCTGGTTGCCGGTCAGGTAAATTTACCCAAAGTAACGCCGGTAGGAGCTTTCAGCTCACCTGAGTATGCAGTTTTATGCCTTGATCCCGTTTCCGGTCAGTTTCTGTGGGGGCAGAACTTTGGCTACAACATTGATTATGAAACAACCTTTGCATCAACACTGAATTCATCAGGAGCCTACTTTGCATTGCCTCTTACCAATTATTATAATTTGTATCTTACCGGAGACAAGGTGTTGATCAATAACATATCAGGATCTCAGGGTTTTGCTGTTCTCCATGTGAGTATGGAAGGAGCATTGGACTATATCAAAACGGTATTGCCGGCCAGTCCATCTGATTATTTTAACATTTATGGAATATCTCTTCTCCGGACAGGGCGTGTTATGGTGACAGGGTCATATACGAGCCCGTCGCAATTTTCTCTTGACGGAAACCTGTTGCCAGGTACCAACGGGGACTATTTTTTTGCAGCGGCTCTTGGTTATGGCATTCAGGGAACAGTTTATACCCCCAATCAGGAGCCTGTCACCAAAGGCGTTGTAAAACTTTTTGGTGTCAATACGGATACCCGCGGTATTGAAATAGAAAAATCTGATATTTCGGGTTCAGGAAAATATGAATTCTTTTCTGCACCATCATCGGGTTTTGCCATTTTCGCAGAACCTGATCCGGTTTTATATCCAAATCTACTGGGTACCTATTATGGAAATGTAAACCGCTGGGTCAATATTCCGGCAGTTGATCTTTCCGTCGCTGCAGCTCCTGTTTTCGATATTTTCCTCAGGGAACGTCCCGCAATCACAGGAGCCAATTCAGCTGATGGCTCAGTGGCTTTTGCCGATGACTATCTGTTCGATGTTGCCAAACGTCTGAAATCAATTGAAGGGAAACCGGTTAAATCAGCCTCTGTCGTTCTCGTGGGCAGAACAAAAGGTGACGGCGAAAATATTATCGCCCAAACCTATACCGATGATTACGGTTACTTTACTTTTTCCAATATCCCCGATGGCTCTTACACTGTCATAGTTGATATACCCGGTTATCAGCATAAACAGTTTTTTGATTTTGATGTAACCGGTGGTCAGGGTGTTTCCGGCATCAATTACCTTGTTACCGAGGAGGGAATCATTCTTCGTCCCCTGGGAATAAAGGATCCTGTTTCAACGCATAATTTCAGGATCTATCCCAATCCCGCTTCCGGGGTAGTGACAATTTCTGCCCGGCAGCCGGGCAATTACCTGGTGGAATTGTTCAGCCTGTCCGGCCAGAAAGTTACTGGTACCACTATGGCGCTGAATGAAGGAGAATCCCGTATGGAACTTACGGGCATTGCTCCGGGTGTTTATCACCTCAGAATCTCGGGCAATAACAATACGTTTAATTCTAAACTTATCGTTCAGTAATCGGGAATAGCTCAAAAAAGAACCGGTCAGCTCATTTTCCTGGCCGGTTTTTTTCATTTATAGGTATGTTTTATAGCATATTTTAAAGATATTTCTTTTCTTTGCATTTCATACCAATATTCTTTTTGCCCCATGGAAACAGAACGCGTTTATGTATTTGATACAACCCTTCGCGATGGAGAGCAGGTTCCCGGATGCCAGCTCAACACAATAGAAAAGATAGAAGTGGCAAAAGCACTGGAAGAGCTTGGAGTGGACATAATTGAAGCTGGTTTTCCCATCTCCAGTCCCGGTGATTTCAATTCAGTTGTCGAAATATCCAAGGCGGTATCTGAGCCGGTGATCTGCGCACTGACAAGGGCTGTTAAGAAAGATATCGACGTGGCTGTTCAGTCGCTTCAGAAGGCTAAACGGGCCCGCATCCATACCGGTATTGGTACATCCGACTATCACATTAAATACAAATTCAATTCCACCAGGGAGGAGATTATTGAACGGGCAGTGGAGGCAGTTAAATATGCCAGGAAGTTTGTGGATGATGTCGAATTTTATGCAGAAGATGCCGGCAGAACCGAAAATGCTTTTCTGGCAAAGGTAGTAGAAGCCGTCATTAAAGCCGGAGCAACGGTAGTCAATATCCCGGATACCACCGGATACACCATTCCCCAGGAGTATGGAGAGAAAATAAAATACCTTTTTGAACATGTATCCAACATCCATAAAGCAATTATTTCCACTCACTGCCATAACGACCTCGGCCTGGCTACTGCCAATTCTCTGGCAGGTATCCTGAACGGTGCACGCCAGGTGGAAGTTACTATTAACGGAATAGGCGAACGTGCCGGCAATACTTCCCTCGAAGAAGTTGTTATGATTTTGAAAAGCCGGAAAGACATCAAACTGGATACAGGCATTAATACCCGGAAAATATTCGCTACCAGCCGGCTGGTATCTACCCTTATGCGGATGCCTGTTCAGCCCAACAAGGCTATCGTCGGAAGGAATGCATTTGCTCATTCCTCAGGAATACACCAGGATGGAGTACTGAAGCACAGAGAGAATTATGAAATTATCGACCCGAAAGATGTCGGTGTGAGCGAATCATCAATTATTCTTACAGCCCGGAGCGGAAGGGCCGCCCTCAAGCACCACCTCGAACGCCTTGGATTTAAGTTCGGAAAACAAAAACTGGATGAAATTTACCAGAAGTTCCTTGAACTGGCAGATAAGAAAAAAGACATAACCGACGAAGATCTTATGGTGCTGGCCGGTGCTCAGGAACGTGCCGACAGAAGCATCAAACTGGATGCCCTTACGGTGGTATGCGGAAAATCTGCCGTGCCTGTTGCAACGGTCAGGTTACTGCTTTTCGGAGTTCCGGTTACTGAAACAGCCACCGGAAATGGGCCGATCGATGCCTCGTTTACTGCTGTGAAGAAAATTATCAAAAAGAAGGTTCGTCTGGAAGAATTTCTGGTGCAGGCAATTACCAGAGGCAGCGATGACCTGGGGAAAGTTCATGTCCAGATTTCCTATAAAGGAAACATCTATTATGGTTTCGGTGGCAGTACGGATATTATTACTGCCTCTGTAGAAGCATTTATCGATGCCATTTCCAATATCATTAATCTTTAGTCTGTTGTATCATTATGGGGAAAACATTGTTCGATAAGATCTGGGATAAGCATGTGGTTGAAAGCATTCCCGACGGACCGGATGTTCTTTATATTGACCGGCATTATATTCATGAAGTGACCAGCCCCCAGGCCTTTGCCGGGCTGGACCAGCGAGGAATCAAGGTATTCCGGCCTGATAAGGTCGTGGCAACCCCCGATCACAACGTTCCTACCATTAACCAGCATCTGCCGATTAAAGACGAGCTTTCGCGCATCCAGGTCGAAAAACTTACGGAAAACTGCCGCCGCCACGGAATCACGCTTTACGGCCTTAACCATCCGTATCAGGGTATAGTTCATGTGATCGGACCTGAACTGGGTTTGACCTTGCCCGGAATGACCATTGTTTGCGGCGACAGCCATACTTCTACCCATGGGGCTTTTGGTGCCCTGGCTTTCGGAATCGGAACCAGCGAAGTGGAAATGGTATTGGCTTCTCAGTGCATAATGCAGCCAAAACCAAAAAAAATGCGGATTACCGTCAATGGTAAGCTCGGAAAAGGTGTTTCAGCAAAAGACCTCATTCTTTTCATCATTTCCCGTATCACCGCTGGCGGAGGCACAGGATACTTCATCGAATATGCCGGCTCAGCCATACGTTCCCTGTCAATGGAAGGAAGAATGACGGTCTGCAATATGAGCATCGAAATGGGAGCAAGGGGAGGACATATTGCTCCTGATGAGGTCACTATTGCTTATCTGAAAGGAAGAGAGTTCGCTCCCAAAGGATCAGATTGGAATGCAGCAGTTGAGGCATGGAAAAGCCTGGCATCTGACCCCGATGCCGTTTTCGACAGGGAGATAAGTTTCAATGCAGAAGAAATAGAACCAATGATCACATACGGAACCAATCCCGGTATGGGTATCCCTATAACCGGCATTGTCCCCGACGGTTCCGGTTTATCAGAACAGGAAAAAATTACCTTCGGAAAGGCTTTGAAATATATGGGGGTGGAACCCGGAAAACCCTTGCTCGGCAAAACAATTGACTATGTATTTGTAGGCAGTTGTACCAACGGAAGGATTGAAGACCTCCGGGAAGTTGCCCGGCTCATTAAGGGGCGCCAGAAAGCTTCCCACGTAACGGCATGGATTGTGCCAGGTTCAAAACAGGTTGAAAAACAGGCTTATGAGGAAGGAATTGTTGCTGTACTCGAGGAAGCCGGGTTCAAACTGCGTCAGCCTGGCTGCAGTGCCTGTCTGGCAATGAATGAGGACAAAATTCCTCCCGGCAAATATGCGGTTTCTACCTCAAACAGAAACTTTGAAGGCCGCCAGGGACCAGGGGCAAGGACCTTTCTGGCAAGTCCCGCTACAGCAGCTGCCGCTGCCGTCGCCGGCAAAATTGTTGATCCCCGTGAATTTTTCTGATGAACTATGATCCAACCCTTTTTAAAATCTGATATCAAATGGCAAGAGAACCATTTCAGAAACTGACTTCAACCGCCGTTCCTCTTCCGGTCGAAAACGTCGATACCGATCAAATAATACCGGCACGTTTTCTTAAAGCAACTTCACGTGAAGGATTCGGTACAAACCTCTTCAGGGACTGGAGATACCTTTCCGACAATACACCTAACCCGGACTTTGTACTGAACAACCCTTCCTTTTCAGGTAAAATCCTTCTGGCCGGGAAAAATTTCGGAAGCGGCTCCAGCAGGGAACATGCTGCATGGGCTATTTACGACTATGGGTTTCGCGTGGTGGTTTCAAGTTTTTTTGCTGATATCTTCCGGAACAATGCTTTAAACAATGGATTGCTGCCGGTGCAGGTTTCAGAAGACTTTCTGAGGCAATCGTTCGATAGTGTACAGAATCATCCCGAAACTCTTTTTACTGTTGATCTGGAAAATCAGATAATAACGAACCATCATACCGGTGCTTCTGAAAAATTTGAAATCAATCAGTACAAAAAATATTGCCTTCTTAAAGGATTAGACGACTTTGATTACCTGATGAGCATAAAAGAAAAAATAGTCCGTTTTGAAAGTCAGTATAAATTATTTTAACGTATGTCGTTTATAAAAGTAGCCGTTTTACCTGGAGATGGAATAGGTCCCGAAGTAGTGGCTCAGGCTGTAAAGGTACTTAATGCAGTTGCTGCCAGGCATAAATTTGTCGTTCAGCTGGAAGAAGCTCTTATCGGAGCCGTTGCAATTGATAAAACCGGAAATCCTTTGCCTCCCGAAACTGTTGATTTATGCCGGAACTCTGATGCCGTTCTGCTGGGTGCGGTCGGGCATCCGAAATTTGACAACGACCCCTCAGCTAAGGTGCGCCCTGAACAGGGTCTGCTCGGAATCCGCAAGGCACTCGGACTGTTTGCCAATATCCGGCCTGTTGCAACCTATCCGTTACTCTATAAAGCATCCCCCCTTCGTGAAAACCTTTTGCGGAATGTTGATTTTGTCATTTACAGAGAATTAACAGGAGGAATCTATTTCGGCAATAAGGGCAGAACAAACAATGGAGAAGAAGCGTACGATCATTGCCTCTATTCCCGGCAGGAAATTCTCAGAATTGCAAAGATGGCATTTGAATCTGCCAGGAAAAGAAAGAAACATCTGACCCTGGTTGATAAGGCCAATGTGCTCGAAACTTCCCGGCTCTGGCGCGAAACGGTCAGAAATATGGCGCCGGATTACCCCGATGTGCAGGTTGACTATATGTTTGTTGATGCCGCTTCAATGAAAATCATCCAGAACCCGTCTTTTTTTGATGTGGTGCTGACGGAAAATATGTTCGGGGATATCCTTACCGATGAGGCTTCGGTAATCACCGGGTCTATTGGCATGCTGCCCTCGGCATCCCTGGGTGAAAACAAAGGCCTTTTTGAACCCATCCACGGCTCATGGCCGGAAGGAGCAGGAAAAAACATCGCCAATCCATACGGTACCATTCTTTCTGTTGCCATGATGATGGACTACCTCGGTTTTACCGATGCCGCTTCTGATATCCGGAAGAGCGTAACCGTTGCCCTGGAAAACAAAATAGTAACCGGTGATATTGACCCGCATTATGCAAGGTCTACCGAAGAAATTGGAGACTATATTGCCAATACCATTGGTGGATAGGTTTCTTTTTGTCTGAAAATAAGCTGGAACCAGGAAAACACTCACAGATTGCCATTGGTTTTCCGCTATCCATTATATTATTAACCCTCCTGATGCTAACCATGCAGAATATAAAAGCCGCCGGGTTTTCCAGCGGCTTTTATATTCTATTGTATCATACAATACTTTCCTGTCACCTGCTATTCATCTTCACTGGGTATGTTTTCAATATCTTCATCCGGCCCTGCTACAAAGTCTTCTGCATCGTCTACCCCCGGTGCGACCGTATCGTCTTCGGCAAAACTGGGTTCAATAAAATCTTCGTCTTCCAGGGTGTCAATTTTAACATCCACCTTGACCAGGTAACTGGCATCAGGCGTATCAAGCGTTACCGCATAATAGACCTTATCGTTGGGGGCATTGATTTTCATTACATATTCCAGGTAACCGGTCGGGTACTTCTTCTTGAAAAGATCCAGCAGTTCAGGAGACAAATTATGGTAACTTACAATCAGCCTCTTCTTGCCCGATGAAGCTGTTGCTGAAGGGGCTTTTTTTCCGGCAGGTGCTTCCAGGGTCCGGGTTTTTGTTTCTCCTTTCTTGGTAACTGCAACCTTCTTTTCTTTTTCGGCAGGCTTTTTCTTCAATTTGCCGTCCTTCTCAGCTGTCGCTGCCGCCTTCGGAGCACTTTTCCCCGATTTACTGCCCGTACTCTTTTTTATGGACCGAACGGATTTCGATTCCTTTGCCATAAAGAAGTCAATTTTATGGTGCAATAATAATGGTTTAATTGATTTAACAATACAGCTTCGAAAAATTTTTTTAAGAATTGTTTTTTATGCTGTAAAAGGTACAATTTTTATTTTAGAATTATAGGGCCATGAGTTACTGCTTTCAGCACGAATATTGAGATGATAATTATAGACCGTCAGGGCTCTTGCTATGCCGGGGTATGCAAACTGATCCCGCTTGCCGTATAAATAGCCTTTAACAAAAACAGGGAAACAATTTTACCGGATATGCAATTTGAAGAAGAGAAAAATTATTTGGTCAATATAAAACAGCCGGTTAGCGCATTACGCCAACCGGCTGTTGAATGAAATTACCGGGTAAGCAATTTATTGTTTCAGTTCCCTGGGGCTTTTCCCCTGACGCCAGTGCTCTTCAATTTTTTCAAGGGTTACCTTTTTCGTTTCAGGTATGTAAAAATACCCCCAGATCAGGCCCAGAATCCCAATCAATGCATAGAGGAAAAAGGCGCCTGCCGGATTACCCAGGTCTTCTCCTTTCAGGACAATAGCTGTTCCTGGCAGGGTGAGGGCCTTGACAATTTTGAAGAAGGTGAAAGCCACAATCCCGTTGAACAGCCAGTTGGACAGAGCTCCGATACTGGAACCAATACCACGGACACTCAATGGGAAGATTTCCGAAATGATCAGCCAGCCCAAAGGACCCAGGCTGATGGCGAAGAAGGCAATATACACCCAAACAAGTGAAATGGTTATCCATTTGATGGAGTCGCCCAGGGTGGCCTGAAGCGCAAAACAGGTACCCATGGCAATCAGGGCAACTACCAGACCGGTCAGTCCGATGAAATACAACTTCCTTCGTCCCAGTTTATCTATGAGGAAAAGGGAAAGAATGGTAAAGGCCACATTGACAACACCAACGCTCACAGATGCCCATACAGCCGCCTGTGCATCGGCAAAACCCGACATCAGAAAGATTTTGGGGCTGTAGTAAATGATGGTATTAATGCCTGTAAACTGCTGCACGAACATAATTCCTACGGCAATAATCAAAGGAACCCGTAACCATTTTTTAAATATCTCTGACCAGATAACTTTATGTTTGCGGTCTTCTTCCAGGTCACTCCTCATCTTCGAAATAACATCTTCTACAAGATCAGGATCTTCCACTTTCTGAAGAACTTTTCTGCATTCTTCTTCACGTCCTTTACTGATCAGCCAGCGCGGAGTTTCCGGCAGGAAGATCATGCCAATGAACATGACAAGGGCGGGAATGGCGCCCATATAAAACATGGGTCTCCAGCACTCAGTGTAGGCAGGATGATTATCAGGTACAGTGAAAATGGAATCGCTGAGATACGAAACCATAATACCAATGGTAATGAGAAGCTGAAAAAGAGAAACCAGAGTCCCCCGGATCCTCGTGGGCGATATCTCAGCAATGTAAAGAGGAACAGAGAAAGAAGACACTCCGATGGCAATGCCAAGGAAAAATCGTGCAACCATTAGCATAGGTGCCGAAGGTGCTGAACCTGACCAGAGAGCACCAATAATGAAAATAACAGCTGCCGATAAAATTACCTTCTTCCGCCCGATAATATCGGTAATTCTTCCGCTGAACATGGCTCCGATTACTGCACCAATCAGCCCCGAAGTGGTAATTATTTCCACCCAGTCGTTCCCGATATTAAAAGCTTTCTGAAAAAAGGGAATTGCACCCGATATAACTCCGGTATCAAAACCGAAGAGCAGACCACCCAATGCCGCTACAGCGGCAATGACAATCACCAGCAATTTGTTTTGTTTCACCTGATTATTAGCCATACTTCATAGTTTTTTTGATACAAAATATTTTTAAATCATGCCTTAAATATACAATTTGGATTTTTATCTGATTCGCAACGCAACCTTATTTTGATATTTTTATTGCCGGAATTTTGGTATTTTTACTCTGAACAACGGAGAACAACTATGATTACTAAATATTTGCACCTGCGGCATTTATTCCTTCCGGCATTCTTCGTCATCACCTGCCTTATGGGTCACAGCCAGTCAAAAAATCTTGTCCTGAACCCCGGTTTTGAGCAGTATATTAAATGTCCCGTAAGTCATGTTCAAACCGAACCCAAACGTTTTCTGGCTCCTGATTGGACCTATCCTACCCAGGGTTCTCCTGACTATTTTCACCGTTGCAGTACAGGTGATGCAGGAGTTCCTAATAATTTTGCCGGTGTGAGCGAACCGCATTCAGGCGATGCTTATGTAGGCGCCATTTTAAGCGGAACGGAAGATGAATACCGCGAATACATTCAGGGACGACTGTCCGCTCCGCTGGAAAAGGGAAAAAAATACTGTGTCAGTTTCTGGGTGGAACTTGCTTCAATGTCACGCTTTGCTGTCGATCAGCTTGGCCTTAAATTTTATGACTCTGAACAAAAAAGTGAAATCAAGACAGCCCTGGGAGGAATTCCTGATATCAGCAACCAGCCGGGCCTTTTTCTCGACAATACAACCCAATGGAAACAAATATGCGCCGTTTATACTGCCCGCGGTGGTGAAGATTATTTCATCATCGGCAACTTCCATAATTATGAATCTACCAATTATGTGGTGACCAATAAAAATGTCAAAAACCTCCGTGACAAAACTTATGCCTACTATTACTTTGATGATGTTTCCGTCAAACCCCTCGATAATTGCAAAGATTGCCCCTGCGTTAACCAGGATTTAAAGGTTTTCCTGAAAGATACTTCTTATACCGGCGGGCGAAATCCGTATACAGGCCGGATTACGAAAATTATTAACGACGGAAAAATTTCCCTTGAAATCCAGGGAGGCAATCCGCCTTATTCCATTCAATGGTCCAATCAGGCAACGGGTACAACCCTCACCAATCTTCCGGCCGGAACTTACTCATTTAAGGTAACCGACCAGTTTAATTGTTCTGCTGCCGGTTCCATCACTTTTATCGAACCCAAACTTCCGGAGGACGAGTTTCTTGCAGGACTCAAAAACATTGAAGAAGGATCATCCATCATTCTGAAGAACATTTTCTTTGAGTTCAATAAAACTACCCTGCTGCCGGCTTCCTTTGAAGAACTGAACAAGGTTGTCAGCTTTATGAAAGAATCGAACGTGAGCCTTATTGAGATTTCAGGCCATACCGACAGCGAAGGTTCCGATGAGTACAACCGGAAGCTGTCCGACGGAAGGGCAAAGGCTGTGGTGGATTATCTTGTGTCGCAGGGAATTGAACCGGCACGCCTTCGTGCAGTCGGATACGGAGAATCCAGACCCATTGATACCAACGCTACTCCTGAAGGACGCGCACAGAACCGCCGGGTCGAATTTATGCTGGTGAAAAAATAACTGCCGTATGCGTCAACAGAAAGAAAATAAGAGGCACATTGGCAATGAGCCCATGCATCCATACCGTAATCGTTACAAAATGCACATCATGATGAAGAACAATCGTTTTTCGCTTTTTTCTCTCCTGGCAATATTGATTTCATTGTTGGTTTCCGGTTCCATTCTTGCCCAGAATGTTGACCGTGCTTACCGGCTCATCGAGAAGGGCGAGTTCGATAAAGCGGAGGAAATTCTTATCAAAGCCTACAGCTCTGATTCATCAAAAGCAACTGTAAATCTTGGGCTTGCTCTGGTCTATTCGGCTGATTCCTATCCCCGGCACAATTATTTTAAAGCATGGCAGCATATGCTGGTGGCCGGAAAAAACATCGACGCTGCTTCCGAGGATGAGAAGGAGGCGATGAAGCAACTCTTGTTCAATATCGAGTCACTGAAAAATAACTGGCCTCTGAAACAAAAATATGAATTCCGCCAGAAAGATATTGAAAATAAGCTGATTAAGTATGTGAGGGAAGAGAAGGATCTGGATATGGTAAATGAGTTCATTGCCCGTTTCCCCGATTCAAAATTTTATGAAAATGTTGTCCATATAAGGAATTACCTTGAATTCGGAAGGGCAATCCAGGATAATACTATCGAATCCTACGACCGTTTCATTGCAAAATTCCCTGATGCAGCGCAGGTTCCCGAGGCAATTGAATTACGGAACGTGCTGGCCTTCGATCTGGCCCGTAAAGCTAATACCATTCAGGCCTACAATGATTTTCTCAAAAAGTATCCCGGCGCGGCGCAGGTCATTGAAGCTACTCATCTGAGGGATGAGCTTGCCTTTGAGGAAGCCAGAAAGCAAAA
>JAAYUG010000064.1 GCA_012517825.1 Bacteroidales bacterium
AAAGACTTTAGGTGACTATAGCGATGGGGTACCACCTCTTCCCATTCCGAACAGAGAAGTTAAGCCCATCAGCGCCGATGGTACTGCACTACAATGCGGGAGAGTAGGTCGTCGCCGATCTTTCAGAGAGGGTGTTCAAAAACTCAGATTTTTGACACCCTCTCTTCTTTTCATTTCCCAGCCTGATTACCCTGACCTGCAATAAAACCATTCCCCTGACTACCCGGGTTATTAACAGGAAATTGTTTATAAAAATAGTTAAAAATCAGCTATTTACAGATTGCTTCCCGGTTCAGATAGCCTACCTTTGTCATGGTTTTTATGCGGTTTTTTATCCTACATATCTTCCTCATCTTCCCCCTGATATCCCTTCATTCCCAGAAGGGAACCGATACCTCAGGTGTGGTAATGGCTTTTTCTCTTACCCGGGATTTTACTCAACGAACCCAGGCCGAAATTGATACTTCCCTTCCCCGTTTTCAAATGTTTAATCCCGCTCTGAGGCATTATTTCCCATCCGTATATGCCGGGAATCCAGGAACACACGTACAAAGCGCATGGTTTCCTGAACGTGCTGAATCCAGTGTCGTTTCTTTTTTCTCCTCACTGGAACCCTACATGGAACTTCCTTCACGCGCATATTATTATAGAACCAGAAAACCTTTTACACTGCTTACCTATTGTTCCGGCGGGCCTATGACTTCCCAGCAGCAGGTTCTTCAGGCAGTGCATACACAGAATGTCAATCCAAAATTCAACTTTGCTCTCAGATACTCATTGGTTTCTTCCATTGGCCAATATCCGAACCAGAAAGCCAGGGATAATGCTTTTGCCTTTACAACAAACTATATATCTGACAGGTACGAAGTAAAGGGTGTTCTGGCGGTTAATTCGATGTCGCTTCAGGAAAACGGCGGCATCATCGCCGATACAGTTCCGGAACAGGGAACTCTTACCTATGCTCCTGTTTTTCTCAACTATGCAACTTCAAAATACCAGCATACAGGGCTGATGGTAACCCAGGGTTTGCATTTCGGGAAATTCCCATGGACGAAAACGGCTGATTCAACCGTGCAGAAAAAAGATACTTATTTTTCCACCCTGCATTATACCATTGGTTTTGATGCATTTACGAGAAATTTTGACGTTTCTTCCCTTACGAAATTGTCCGGTTTTGGTGATACACGAACTGACAGTGCCTATTTCAGGCATTTCTATGATACAACAGCCTTTACCCATGATCAGGTTTTTTCCCGGAAGTTTTATCATCAGTTACAGCTTGAACTTCATGACAGTCCGTCAGCCTGGTTCCGTTTTCGTGGTTATGCCGGTGTATTTAATGAATTGATGAGTTATCCTGTCAATGACCGCCGGCGGAACAGCTATAACCTTGGAATCAATGCCTCGATGATAAGCTCTGCCGGAAAAATTCTTACATGGGTATTTTCCGGAAAGTACTACCTGGCTGGCTATAATGCCTTTGACTACGAGCTTAAGGCTCAGATGCTTACTTCCGTCAGAAAGGTGAATCTTCTGGCAGAAGGCGGAAGAAAAGCTGTAACACCTGATTTCTATTACAGACAGTATTACGGGAACAATGTCCGCTGGGATTTTCCGGCTTCCGGCAATGATCCCGCCAGGCAAAGCATTACCTGGGTGCAGGCGCGCCTGGAAATGCCTTTGATTACGTTGACCGGAGACACGAGGTGGATTCAGAATTACCTGTATTTTACCGATTCCATGCCTGCTCAGGATAAGGGGAGTTTTATTATAAACAGTCTGATGGCCAAAGCCTGCCTGAACGTATGGAAGTTCCGTACCATAACAGAGCTTGCTTTCCAGCAGAGCGGAAGTACCCTTGTGAACATTCCTGCCGTGGCAATAAGAAATACTACGGCATTTGAACAAATCCTGGTTAAAAATGTTTTAATAGCAAACCTTGGATTTGATGTATACTATTTTACCTCATACTTTGCCGATGGATTTAATCCCGCAACCGGGCAGTTTTTCGTTCAGCGTCTGCACAAGATCGGAAACTATCCCTTTGCAGATGTGTTTCTTAATTTCAAGCTGAAACGTACCCGTATCATGCTGAAATATGAACACATAACTGCTGGCCTGTTGCCCAGAACCTACTTTACGGCGTGGCATTATCCAATGCAGGGCGCTGTTTTTACGTATGGCATTTCCTGGTCGTTTTACGATTAACAGGCTATTGTTAACCTAATCAGAACTTATGAAAAGAGGAAGTTATATTGTTTTTATTTTATTTACCGTATTTGTCTTTTTCCCTTTGCTCACAACCTGTCACAGAACAGAAAAAAAACAGGTTGTCCATAATTTCGATTATGAGCAGATAAGGAACAGAGGCAGGCTTATTGCTATTACGGATTTCAATTCAATGAACTATTTTATTTACAAAGGTCAGCCTTTAGGCTACCAGTACGAATTGCTTCAGGAATTTTCAAACCATATCGGCCTTCCCATACAGGTTATTGTTCAGAATGATATTCATGAGGCCATTCACATGCTCAATACAGGCGAAGCAGACGTGATTGCGATGAATCTTACCGTTACCAATGAGCGAATGAAAGTGGTAAGTTTTTCAGTTCCCATAACCAGTACCCGCCAGGTTCTTGTACAGAGAAAACCCGGAATATCAGGTAATTCAGGAATGGTTCTTGCTACACCGGAATTTGTAAAAACACCGGCAGCCCTTGCCCATAAGCTGATTTATGTGCAAAAGGGTTCATCTTATACTGACCGGTTGCGGAATCTTTCCGAGGAAACCGGTGCAGGTATCAAAATCAAGGAAGTTCCCTCCACATCCGAAGATTTGGTGGAGCAGGTAGCCAGGGGAGATATAGATTATACTGTATGTGACGAAAACATTGCCCGTGTGGCAGCCATGTATTATCCCAACCTTGACTATAGTGTTCCGGTAAGTCTGGAGCAGAACCTCGCATGGGCGGCGCGGAAAGATTCTCCTGAGCTTCTCGGTATTCTCAATTCCTGGCTTGGCAGTTTTACCAGAACCACGCGTTTTTCAGTAATTTATCGCAAATATTTTGATAACGCCCGTACTTCATCCATTGTGAACAACGAATACTTTGTTCTGCGAACAGGAAGAATTTCACAGTATGATGAACTCATTCAGAAGTATAGCGCTCAGATCAACTGGGACTGGACCCTTTTAGCCTCACTCATTTATCAGGAATCACATTTTAATCCTAACGCCCGTTCATGGGCGGGAGCGTATGGTTTAATGCAGTTGATGCCCAGTGTTCTTGACCAGTTTGGAATTGATACGCTGGCTTCACCTGAAAAAAACATTGAGGCGGGCATAAAGCTGATCGCCTATCTTGATCAGCAATTTGACCCCTCTATACCGAAAGATGACAGGATAAAATTCATACTTGCCGCATACAATATTGGATTAGGCCACGTATGGGATGCCCAGCGTCTGGCAGAAAAGTACGGACAGGACCCAAAAAAATGGGACAACGTGGAGTATTTTCTGATTCAGAAAAAGTATCCCAGGTATTATCTTGATCCCGTGGTAAAAAATGGTGCCTGCAAAGGAGATCTGGCCGTGCAATATGTAAAAGATGTGCTGCACCTGTACCATCATTACAGCAATATCATTGCCAGTCTGGAGAAGTAGGCCTGCAACGGTTGCGGGGTCCGGACAACTGGAGGGTCTAAAATTCAACAGATCGGATTATTTCAACAAACTCACTCATTATCATAGCAGTTGCCCCCCATATTTCTTCTCCGTTCATATCATAAAACGGAGCATTCCATGCATTATCTCCCGAGAAGATCTTTTTGAATTTTACGTTTTTTTCATCAAGTAGTTGGGATAACCGGGCTTCAATAACATATTTTACCTCAGCAATATCGGGTTGCCAGGAAGGGATTCCTTTATATTCACCCACAAAAGGATGGACCATATAATTGCTTGCCGGAATGTGCAGAGGGGTAAGATTTCCGAGAATGCGAATACGGCCGGAAGGGATGCCAAGCTCTTCCTGAGTTTCCCTTAAGGCAGTTTCCTGCAACGAACTGTCATAACGCTCCATACGGCCGCCTGGCAGGCTTATCTGTCCTCCGTGAGGACCATCATAGTCATTCCGTTTGATAAACACGGTGTACCATTCCTCATCCCGTTGAAAGAGCAGAATCAATACAGCTGCAGGAACCGGCTTGCCCGGAGCAGCAAGGAAAGGACGTTTTTCCGGCGCCATCAGTACCTGGGCTTTTAAACCGGGCAATTCTTCTTTTAGTTTCTTTTCAAGTTTGCTCAAAAACATTTGTCGGACGTTCTTAATTTTCTATCTTTGAGATCTGGTTGTAACTAAGTCAAATTAATGTAGATTCCATATGGAGCTTTATATTAAAAGCAGATTTTATGGAATACATGAAGCTCATAATTAGTAAATTTTAATAACCATTTTCTTATGAGGAACACCATTCAATTCCCTGTAAAGATAGCTTTCTTCGTTCGTTTGGTGATGTATTCTATGTGTTTTTTCTGTTTTTCCGGTTTGCTCTGGTCTCAACAGGTAATTCTTTCTTCTGGAGGAACCATTAATGGTTCAGGAGGGTCAGTAAGTTTTAGTCTCGGCCAGGTTTTTTATACCGAAGCCTCAGGTACCGGGGGGAGTGCATTACAGGGGATTCAGATTCCATTTGAGATTTATGTGGTAACCGGCATCGACGAATCCAGTCTGATGCACCTAAATTACCTGGTTTATCCTAATCCTGTGGATGAAAATCTTGTTCTGCGGATTGGTCACTTTTCCTTTGAAAACATATTGGTCCAATTATACGATGCCAATGGCCGGTTAATCAAAAAGTTGAGAATCAATGGAGAAGAGACGATTCTGCCTTTCGGTAAGTATAGTGCAGGCAGTTATTTTCTCAAAGTCTTAGATAATGGTAAGGAAGTTAAAGTTTTTAAAATTATTAAACACTAGTTCCTTTTGGATTCCATTTATATTGATTAAATAAATCTGCATCGTTATGAAAAGCAAGCATCTTTTTGTATTATTTTTTTTCCTGTTCAATGCATCATTGTTTTGTCAGGTTCCTCAGAGTTTTAGTTATCAGGCAGTTGTTCGCAACAGCACCAATGAACTCATCAAAAACTCACCTGTTAAAATCAGGATAAGTATAGGCTATTATATGGCTTTTGGTAATCCTCCGCAGCTTACGTTCTTCCCTGTTTATACCGAAACTCATGAGACAACCACAAATGAAAATGGTTTATTTTCTCTCATGGTTGGCGGGGGTACCCCTGTATCCGGAAGATTTGATACAATACCCTGGAGCGGGAATACATTTTACATTAAAACGGAAATTGATCCTGCTAACACAGGAAATTATACCATTTCATCAATAAGTAAAATCCTGAGCGTACCCTATGCTTTAAGGGCTGAACGATCCGATAATGGAATCGTTGCCTATGGGCTTATCGATTCGGATGGTACGGTTCTGGCTGGTTCCGGAAATTTTATAGTGTCAAAAGAGACAATGGTCCCTGGTATATATTACATAACATGGAATAGTACTTCTGGTATTAACAATGATAAACTGATAATTTCAATTACCCCATACAATACAACCTATCCTCTTGATGTAGTACCGTTTACTTGTCATTATAAAGCCTTAAATGACAAGAAAATTGAGGTAATTTGTTTTAAAAATGAATTAAATGTAAATACGAGGTTTTCTTTCATCGTAGTCAACCCTTACTAATCAGAATGTCGAATTAGTGAGCAGGGAATGTAATCAGTGTATTTATAGATTTTTTGCCCGTAAAACAATTTACCTCGATGCAATTATTCAGGCATTCAACGGCAGAGTTGCTATCTTTACCTCAGGTTATAAAGTAAATGTGTCGAGCGCATCAAATTGGGGTTGATAATGATTTTTTTACCTGTTACGTAGGATTAAGCCCGGATTACGCATTAGAGGTGAAATTGAATTAAAGCATAAAGGGTTAGTCAGTAGAATTCCCATCCGGGTTAATCTCTTTGAAACGAAGTGAAATGGGCTGTGAGCGCATATTATGCATAATATTCAAAGCAAGGCAGAAAATTTTGGTTAAAGCGGTAGTTGAATAGGTTGGTCCATATTTTAGTAAAATTTTTTGCTACAAATAATAGCTCCGGTTCTTTCTTGTAAGTAAAAAGTGGTATCATGAAGTTATTCTTTCGGTTTTTCGTGACGGTCCTTATTAGCAATTTTGGACTGGTTGGAGTAATTGCACAGGGAAATTCCGGAGCCAACAATATGCCTGTCAGCACGTACATTGTTGTTGATCAGTTCGGTTACCGTTGTTTTGATCAGAAAACTGCAGTGCTGGTTGATCCTCAGCAGGGATTTAATGCCCAGGATGAATTTATTCCCGGGAAAAATTACCAGGTTCGGGTATGGAATACTGATTCCGTTGTTTATAGAGGTACCCCTGTTGTATGGAATGGTGGCAAAACAGATGCTACTTCGGGCGACAGGGGCTGGTGGTTTGATTTTTCGCCGGTGACCACACCGGGAGAATATTATATTTATGATGTTGAAAAAGGGGTCCGGTCTTACCCGTTCCGCATTGGTTCGGATGTTTACAGGGAAGTACTTGCTGCTGCTACCCGTATGTTTTACTACCAACGGGAGTTTACCCGGAAAGAAGCAATGCATGCAGGCAGTGCATGGACGGAAGGACCCTGGTTTCTGCAGGATACCGTGACACGCGATGTTAACGACAGGAATAATTCTTCCAAATTCAGGGATATGCGTGGCGGCTGGATGGATGCCGGCGATGTAAACAAGTATGTTACTTTCTGCCATCAGCCTATTCATCAGTTACTGACAGCCTATGAGCTCAATCCCGGAGTTTTTACCGATGCTACCAACATTCCTGAGTCAGGTAACGGAATCCCTGATATACTCGACGAAATTCGTTTTGAAATGGAGTGGATGATGCGGATGCAGGACACATCCGACGGAGGGGTTCATATAAAGATGGGAAACATCGATTACAATGATGCCTGGCCATTGAGTACTGATACCCGTCCAAGATACTATGGTCCAAAATGTTCCTCGTCCAGCATAGCAGCAGCCGGAATGTTTGCCCATGCCGGCATTGTATTTTCCAAAATTCCCGGCTGGGAATCTTTTGCGCAAGATCTGAAAAACCGAGCTGTAAAAGCATGGAACTGGTATAAGTCAAATCCGAGAAGTGCCTCCTGTGATGATGGTACCATCAAATCGGGCGATGCCGACTGGGATCTTGCCCATCAGGACAGGGCAGAGGTTGTTTCGGGTGTTTATTTGTACATTCTTACGGGAGAAAGCAAATACCATGATGCAGTTAAGGCAAATTATACCAAAACACGGCCATTTTATGATGTTACATGGAGTATGTACGACGGGCCGGAGGGTGATGCTTTACTGCTTTACACCACCCTGCCGGGAGCTGATCTGACGGTTAAAAACGCTATTCTTGCGCGCAAAACCAGCATGGGAAAAACCTCAGCCATCTTTTTCCCTGGGGAAGATTTATACAATGCCTGGGTACCTCTTTCTTCCTACCATTGGGGAAGTCTCAACCCAAGGGCATGCATTGGAAATACCAACATGGACTTTATCGACTACCGGCTCGATTCGGCTAACCATCAACGATACAAGAACCGCGCATTGAATATTCTGCACTACTTTCACGGGGTGAACCCGTTCAATATGGTTTACCTGAGCAATATGGGAAGTTACGGGGCTGAACGTTCCGTGATGAAAATTTACCATGCCTGGTATCGTTTCGGCACCTCTCTGGCAGGAAATCCTGCTCCGGGTTATGTGCCGGGAGGCCCTAACAAAGATTATGGAGGGAATCTGACTTCTTTGAAAAATCAACCCCCTCAGAAATGCTTTCTCGAATTTAATGACGGTTGGCCGGCCAATTCCTGGGAAATTACTGAACCGGCCATCTATTATCAGTCAGCATACGTTAAATTGCTCTCCCATTTCATAGGGGAAGAATGCGATGAAAACGTTTCTCCCGACAGCATTGTTCTTTCGAAGGATTCAGTAAGCCTGAAACAGACGTCCTCGGTTACTCTTGAGGCTACTGTTTACCCGGCAACGGTATGTAACAGGTTCGTAAAATGGGTTGTGGCCGACACATCTATAGCAGAAATCAATGCAGAAGGGGTTTTGACCGGAAAAAAAGCAGGAAATACATTTGTATCTGCCGTATCATATGCTGACAGTACCATAACCGATACCTGTTTCATCGAAGTGATTCCTTGCATTCGAACAGCATGGGAGAATGTGCCCGTGCATATCCCCGGAAGGATTGAAGCCGAAAATTTTGATGTCGGATGCGGAGATGAAGCATATTATGATAAGGATGCTTCCAATAATGGAGGCAAGTATCGGACGGAGGGGGTGGACATAGAAACCTGCAGTGAAGGCGGATATAATATCGGATGGGTTGAAAAGGATGAATGGTTGGAATACACGGTCGTGGTTGATTCAGCCTGCGATTATATTGCTGAATTCAGGGTGGCTGCTCAAAGTGCACAGGGGGGAGTTGAGCTTTTTTTTTCTTCAGGCCCGGTCTCAACGGGAACCGTATCTTTTACTCCGACCGGAAGCTGGCAAACCTGGAAGACGGTGAGAAGCTCTCCCTTTTTTTTACATAAAGGAGAGCAGGTTATGCGCCTTATTATGAAAACCAGCCTGTTCAATATTAATTATGTTGATGTGCTTTTATACGAGCCTTCAGCTGTTGCAGAACATCCGGTTTCTCGTCCTGTGCTGTATCCTAATCCGGCAGTCGGTGAATGCAGGGTATCTTTTCCAGGCCGGGATGCGATTCAATCGGTTCAGGTTTTTGACTGCACCGGCCGTCTTGTTTATTCAGTCACCTCCCCGGGGGCTGAATCCGTTAAACTTCCGGTGACAGAGTTTGCAAGCCGCAGTTCCTTTTTTCTGATTAAGATAAGTACAAACCGACAGGTTTATTACGAGAAATTAACAATAATCAATTGATTTACAAAACTATAAACTTTTAATTAAACCGGATTGTCTTATCGGGGCTGATGCGGGCAATAATCATGGAAGGAATCAGGAGCATGGCAAGAATAGCTATCAGGGTTCCTATGTTGAGCAGAAGGAAGTAGCCCCATTCAAAACTGATAGGCACATAGGTTAGAAAATAGGCCGAGGGGTCAAGTTTGATAAATTTGCCAACGTACTGGACGGTGCACAATGTAAGTCCTATCAGGTTCCCCCAGAATAGCCCCCTTACGATCAAAAATCCGGAAAGATACAGGAACAAACGTCTAATACGAAGATTTTCTGTGCCCATGGCTTTCAGAATGCCAATCATGTTGGTGCGTTCCAGGATGAGAATCAGAAGTCCTGAAACCATATTGATGCCTGCAACTGCAAGCATTAATATGATGATGATGGTGACATTGATATCGAACAGGCCAAGCCAGTCAAAAATCTGCGGATATTTGTCGGTTATGCCAACAACTTTCAGATTATCGCCCTGATCATGAACTTCATAACCTACCTGGTCCCGTACACGGTATTTCATCAGGTTGATATCGTCGAAACGGTCGATGTAGATTTCAAAGCCGCTCACCTGATCGGGAGTCCAGTCGTTCAGCTTCTGAATGTGCCGGATATCGACAACTGCGTATAATTTGTCGAATTCCTCCAGCCCCGTCTCATAGATGCCTGCAATGACAAAACGGCGCATGCGGGGTGGGTCCTGAACGAAGTACATCAGAACAGGATCTCCTGTTTTTAGCCTGAGAAGCCGCGCAACATAAGCCGATATCAGAATCTTGTCGGATGGCAAGGTATCGCCAGGCTGTATGATGGTGCCTTCTTTCAGGTATTTTCTGAAAAACGTCCAGTCGTAATCATGATCAATGCCTTTGAGGACAATTCCCTGTATGTCGTTTTTTGTTTTAATAATGCCGGGTTTAAGAGCAAAAACTTCCACATGCCGGATGCCGGGCATATTCTGAAGTTCTCCCAGGAAAGGCTGATTCCTGCTGATAGGCTGTGTTTCGTATGAAAGATTGGAATCGAAATTCAAGATCTGAATATGCGCGGCAAAGCCAATTACCTTGCTGCGGATCTCCTTTTTGAAAGCCGTTACAGTAGCCACGGTGACTATCATTACGGCAAGGCCGAGAGCAATGCCAATTACGGCAATGCGCACGATGGACCGGGAGAGCTGTTTGCGGCTTTCCCTGTCTTTTATAAGGCGGCGGGCAATGAAAAACTCTGTATTCATTTTCAGGAACGTCCGTTGGCAAATGTAACAATTCAAAACGGAATCAGGTTGTCGGAGAAGGACTAACCTTTGAAAAATCAGGATACAATTTCTATGTGAATATCTCTTTTTCAGGATGTTTGGTATTTTGTATTTCACAATTGAGAAAACAAATTGTAAATTTCGGGGCTGTGCGCAGAAGGCAGATTATACAGGCAATGGCCATTTTTATGGCAGTAACTGCAGCAAAGGGACAAATTGTTCCGGGAGCATGCAGAACTCAGGCTTATTTTCATCTGCTGGACGGAAAAAAGATTGCGCTGGTGGCCAATCATACTTCGCTGATAGGAGTGACCCACCTGTTGGACACTTTTCTTCTGAGCGGCCTGGATGTAAAGAAGGTATTTACACCGGAGCATGGATTCAGGGGAGATCTTGATGCCGGGGCAAAAGTACCGGCTGGCCGTGATGCAAAGACCGGACTCCCTGTAATTTCACTTTACGGGAAAAAAGTTAAACCTTCACCTGCCGATCTGAGCGGAATTGATTTAGTTGTATTTGATGTACAGGATGTCGGCGTGCGGTTTTACACCTATCTTTCCACCCTTTCTTATATGATGGAAGCCTGCGCAGAAAACAACATTCCTTTGCTTGTACTGGACCGTCCCAATCCGAACGGGTTTTACATTGACGGGCCGGTGCTGGAACCGGCTTTCCGGTCGTTTGTTGGGCTGCATCCGGTTCCTGTGGTTTATGGAATGACCATTGGTGAATACGCCCTGATGGTGAATGGTGAACATTGGCTCAGGGATTCTCTGCATTGTACACTTACCGTTATTCCCTGCACGGGGTATTCCCACGATTCATTATACCATCTGCCGGTAAAGCCTTCACCCAATCTGGTTGACATGCGCTCGGTCTATTTGTACCCCTCCCTGGCCTTCTTTGAAGGAACGGCTGTCAGTGTAGGACGCGGCACTCCGTTTCCGTTTCAGGTATACGGCCACCCCTCAATGCAGGGATGTTCCTTTCACTTTATTCCCCGCAGCATGCCGGGTATGAGCCTCCATCCCCCTTATGCCGGGAAAATATGCTGCGGAACCGATCTCCGGAATTATAATACAATTGCCCTCCTGGATAAGAAAGAGCTTATCCTTGATTTTTTATTCGATGCCTATGAGAGATTTCCTGATAAGAACCGATTTTTTAATTCCTTTTTCGATCTTCTGGCCGGAACTTCTGCCCTGCGCGAGCAGATAAAAAACCGGCTTTCAGAAGAGGATATCAGGAAAAGCTGGCTCCCGGGGCTGACAAAATTTAAAGAAATCAGAAAAAAATACCTTCTCTACCCATGAATCCGAGGACGATAGCATTCATCATTTTTGTTCTCACCTACATAGGGATTATTTTTACCCGGTTACCGAAAATCAACGTTGACCGGCCATCAGCAGCTTTTTTCGGGGCTGTGGCCATGATCCTGACCGGAATTCTTCCCTTCGATGAGGCGATAAAGGCAATTGACTTTAATACCATTGCCCTGCTCCTTGGTATGATGATTATTATTACCACACTTCAGCTCGACGGCTTTTTTTCGCTTATTGCCAGCAAAACGATTTCCTGGAGCAAAACCCAGCAGCGTTTGCTGATTATTGTTGTTTTTGTTACGGGTCTCGCCAGTGCTTTTTTGGTGAATGATGCAGTAGTTTTGCTTTTTACTCCTGTGATCATAGCTATTTGCCGTTCATCGCAGGTTAATCCTGTACCGTATCTCATAGCCGAAATTCTTGCTTCCAATGCGGGCAGTGCCATGACCATTACCGGAAATCCCCAGAATATGCTCATCGGCATGAATTCAGGCATTCCTTATGGTACGTTTCTGCTGAAACTTTTACCGGTTTCTCTGCTGAGTATGGTTGTGATCATCCTCGTCATGAGATTGCTGTATCCTGCCAGTTTCAGAAACAGGGTGCCTATGCATTTTAACGGAAATGATTTCCAGTATCAGTATGCCTCCATGAAATTTTCAGTGCCAATATTCCTGGGGGTTGTTGTTCTCTTTTTCTTTAGCCGGACACTTCATTTATCCATACCGGTTATTGCACTTGGGGGAGCTTCTCTCGTTCTGATTTTCGGGAAGATCAGGCCTTCGACGGTTGTTAAAAATGTTGACTGGGTGCTTTTGCTGTTTTTTGCTTCCTTGTTTATTGTTGTGGAAGGGGCTGTCAGGACGGGACTGATGGATCCCTTTTTGCAGCAGAAGGTAATTGAACCCGATTTGAAGGGAATAGCGGCACTGCATGGATTGAGCCTGCTGCTTTCGCAGATCGTCAGCAACGTACCTTATACCGTTATGATGCTTCCTCTGATGAAAGCCGGTATGGCGAATGATATACTCTGGCTGAGTCTGGCTTCAGCTTCTACCCTGGCCGGTAATGCCACCATTATAGGGGCAATGGCCAATCTCATAGTCATTGAGTCTGCCGGGCGGGAAAAAGTTGTCATTGGTTTTCGCGAGTTTTTCAAGGCAGGTATCATAACAACCCTCCTGACCCTGGGGCTTTCCATCCTGATTCTCTGGCTTCAGCAAAGCATCGGATAGCCAAACCGATTATTCCGTTCTTCCCGGGTAGGTTTTCAATGCCACTTCAAGGCATTCCATGGCATTTTTCAGATCGTCAATTTTGAGCACGTAAGCAATTCTGACTTCATTTTTGCCAAGGCCGGGAGTATTGTAAAATCCACTGGCCGGGGCGAGCATTACAGTCTGGTTGTTATATTCAAAATCGCTCAGAAGCCACCGGGCAAATTCGTCGGTGTCATCAACCGGAAGCCGGGCAACGGCATAGAAGGCTCCTCCTGGCGTTGGGCAGACCACGCCTTCCATCCGGTTTAGTGCTTCGACCATATAATTGCGCCGGGCAATATATTCATTGTACACTTCAGCAAAATAGGATGGAGGTGTGTCGATTGCAGCTTCGGCAGCAATCTGGCCCAGTGTGGGAGGGCTCAACCGTGCCTGGCCAAATTTCAGGGCTGTGTCGAGAACTTTCTTATTCCGGCTCACAATACAACCTACCCTGATGCCGCACATGCTGTAGCGCTTCGACGTACTGTCGAGCATAATAACATGGTCTTCAATTCCTTTCAGGTTCATCGCCGAGTTGTGGGTTTTGCCATCGTAGACAAATTCGCGGTAAACCTCATCGGAAAATAGAAACAGGTTATATTTTTTAACAAGGTCGCGCAGTTGTTCCAGTTCTTCTTTTGAATAAAGGTATCCCGTAGGATTATTGGGATTGCAAATGATAATCCCCTTTGTACGGGGTGTAATGGCTTTTTCAAATTCGCTGACCGGGGGCAAGGCAAATCCTGTTTCAATTGAGGAACGGATCGGATTCACCTTCACACCGGCAGCAATGCTGAAACCATTGTAATTGGCGTAAAATGGTTCCGGAACAATCACTTCATCACCAGGGTCAAGGGTGGCCATCAGCGAAATGAGCAGTGCTTCCGATCCGCCGGTTGTTACCATAATGTTCGTATAGTCAATCTCAATTCCTATGCGTTGATAATAACCGGCCAGCTTGCGGCGGTAAGATTCAATACCTGCCGAATGACTGTATTCAATCACCCTGAGATTGATATTACGGATGGCCTCGAGGGCTGTGTCCGGGGTGGGGATATCGGGCTGGCCGATGTTGAGATGATAAACCTTCCGGCCTTTTCGTTTCGCTTCTTCGGCAAAAGGAACCAGTTTACGGATAGGAGAAGGGGGCATTTGCTGCCCCCTCCCGGAAATGTCAGGCATATGGATTCAGAATTTCCTTGTGCAACAAGTTATTTTTTGGGAGCTTCAACATTGCCGGTAATCCTCAGGCTAACCGGTGAATTGGAGGCATTGCTGAATACGGTAATTGTTTTGGTGAACTGGCCCGGAATGCGGGTGTTGTACTTTACCTTGATGGTGCCGGTTTTGCCCGGTTCAATCGGATCCTTTGTCCATTCCGGTACGGTGCATCCGCAGGAGGAGCTGACATTTGACAAAACCAGCGGCTCCTTCCCCGTATTCTTGAAAACAAAACTGTACGTTCCGTCCCCTTCAAACGGAATGGTCCCGTAATCATGGGATGTCTGTTCGAACGTAATTTCTGCTTTATTCTGTTTGGTTTCAGTTTGTGAAAAAACTGTAAAACCTGCAAAAACAAAAAGGATGGAAATAAGAATAACTCGTTTCATAGATGAAAAAATTTTGATTGCTAAGGTATAATAATTAAACAAAAAGTGTACCACAATAAGATGATGAAAGGGGAATTTGCCCGGCTTGCTGCTATTGTTTTAAAGCAGTTTTATTACTTTTGCAATTCATTTTTATTATGCATTCATGGAAATATCAAGCAAATACGATCCTTCACGTACGGAAGAAAAATGGTACCGGTACTGGATGGAACAGGGTTTTTTCAATTCGGATCCTGATGATCGGGAACCTTACACGATAGTGATTCCTCCTCCGAATGTTACCGGAGTTCTGCATATGGGGCATATGCTGAACAATACCATTCAGGATGTTCTGGTAAGGCGTGCACGCATGATGGGGAAAAATGCCTGCTGGGTACCCGGCACCGATCATGCATCCATTGCCACTGAAGCAAGGGTTGTTAGCAAGCTGGCAGCCGAAGGAATCCGCAAATCAGACCTCACAAGGGAAGAATTTCTGAAGCATGCCTGGGAATGGAAGGAAAAGCACGGGGGCATCATACTTGAGCAGCTTAAAAAACTGGGTGCTTCATGCGACTGGCGGCGCACGAAATTCACCATGGACCCCGAAATGTCGGAAAGTGTGCTTCGTGTTTTCGTTCATTTGTATAAGAAAGGGCTCATTTACCGAGGCGTACGGATGGTGAACTGGGATCCGCAGGCACGCACCGCCCTGTCAGATGAAGAGGTCATCTATCGCGAGCTTACTTCAAAGCTTTATTATGTAAAATATAAAATTGTCGGAGAAGATGGGTGGGTTACCGTGGCTACCACAAGGCCCGAAACCATACTTGGCGATACAGCCGTATGCGTAAATCCTGAGGATGAGCGCTACCTTCACCTTATTGGTAAAAAAGTTGTTGTACCCCTTGTTAACAGGGAGGTGCCGGTAATAGCAGACCCTTATGTTGACAAGGAATTTGGGACAGGATGTCTTAAGGTTACTCCGGCTCATGATATGGCCGACTATGAACTGGGACTGAAACACAAGCTGGAGGTAATTGATATTTTTACCGATGATGGGAAATTAAACGAAAAGGCACAGGTGCTGGTTGGACTTGACCGGTTTGAAGCCCGCACCCGGTCGGTTCAAATGCTCGAAAAGCAGGGGCTTCTTGCAAAGACAGAGGATTATGTAAACAAGGTCGGTTTTTCGGAGCGGACAGACGCTGTAATCGAACCCCGTCTTTCGGTTCAATGGTTTCTGCGGATGAAGGAACTGGCAGGTCCTGCTCTGAAAGCCGTTATGGAAGATGAAGTACGGCTGATCCCTCCCAAGTTTAAAAATACTTACAGGTACTGGATGGAGAATGTAAGAGACTGGTGTATCAGTCGCCAGCTCTGGTGGGGGCATCGCATTCCCGCCTGGTATCTGCCTGATGGCAGGTTCGTGGTGGCCCTTTCAAAGGAAGAGGCTCTGGAAGAAGCCAAAAGGGAGTTCGGCATCAATACACTTGCTCCCGACGATTTGCGACAGGATGAAGACGTACTCGACACCTGGTTCTCTTCGTGGCTCTGGCCTATTTCTGTGTTCGACGGAATAAGAAATCCGGGAAATCGCGACATGAAGTACTATTACCCGACCAATGACCTCATAACTGCCCCCGAGATCCTCTTCTTCTGGGTAGCCCGCATGATTATGGCAGGCTACGAATTTGCCGGTGAAAAGCCGTTCCGCAATGTTTATCTGACAGGAATTGTGCGTGACAAACAGCGGAGAAAGATGTCCAAATCGCTTGGCAATTCCCCGGACCCGTTACTGCTCATTCAAAAGTACGGAGCTGATGGAGTGCGCGTGGGAATGCTCCTGTGCTCTCCTGCCGGCAATGATCTGCTGTTTGATGAAAGTTTGACCGAACAGGGCCGGAATTTCGGGAATAAGATATGGAATGCATTCCGTCTGTTCCAGTCATGGAAAACAGACTCTGCTCTGCCTCAACCCGATAATGCCCGGGAGGCTGTTGCCTGGTTTACGGAGAAACTAAATGAAACGATTGCGGTTATTGAAGATCATTTCGAAAAATTCCGCCTCTCCGATGCCTTAATGGCTACGTATAAACTTTTCTGGGATGAGTTTTCATCCTGGTATCTTGAAGCGGTCAAACCCGGCTTTCAGAAACCAATGGACAATGCAACGTACGAAGCGACCCGTTCGTTTTTTGACCAGCTGCTGCGGTTGTTGCATCCCTTTATGCCCTTCATTACGGAGGAGCTCTGGCAGAACCTTGACCAGCGCATTGAAGGCGAAAGCATTATGCTGGCAAGGATTCCCGTCGCGAAACCTTTCCGGGAAGAAGTGATTTCCAGGTTTGAGCTTGTTAAAGAAGCGGTTACGGTAATCAGGGGCTTCCGGAAAGACCACAATGTTCCGCCACGCGAAGAGCTTGTGCTCTGCATCCGCGACAATCAGGGTGAGTTCAGCCGTGATTTTGATGCTGTTCTCTGCAAACTGGCTAATCTGAAGGAAATTCAAACCACCCGCGACAAGGTGGAAGGAGCTTTTGCATTTATGGTAAAATCAACTGAGTTCTTTATTGTTCACCAAACAAAGACCGATACATCGGAAGTAATCAGAAAACTGCAGGAAGACCTGAAATATATGCAGGGTTTTCTGGCTTCAGTTGAGAAAAAGCTGAACAATCCGAGGTTTCTGGAGAATGCCTCCGCTCAGGTAATTGAAAATGAGCGAAAAAAACAGGCCGATGCACAGAACAAAATTGCCGTTCTGCAGGAGCGTCTGAAACAATTGCAATAGGCTTCAGGGAGCAAGCCTCGCGCGGGTCCAGCGATTATCAGACAGCCGGTATTCAATCCGGTCGTGCAGGCGGTTTTCTCTACCCTGCCAGAATTCATAACGATACGGAACTGCCAGGTATCCTCCCCAGTAAGGGGGCCGGGGTATCGTTTTTCCTTTAAATTTTTCGAAAAATTCGCTATATCTCTCTTCAAGAACCTTGCGGTCAGGAATACGGGTGCTTTGTTGTGAGGCCCAGACGGCAATCTGACTTTCTTCCGGGCGGCTTACAAAATACGTATCGGATTCAATAGCAGGAATTTTCTGAACAATTCCTTCAATGCGCACCTGACGTTCCATGGCGGGCCAGAAAAAGAGAAGGGATACGTGCGGATTCTGCTCCATGTCATTTCCTTTGTGGCTCAGGTAGTTGGTAAAAAAAACCAGGCCTTTTTCACTGCTTTCCTTCAGAAGTACCATACGCGCGGATGGAATATTGTCTTTTCCGGCGGTCGCAAGGACCATGGCGGTCGGATCATGTTTTTCCTCCTTTAACGCTTCCTGCAACCATTGGTTAAATAAAGGAAAAGGTAATTCGGGCAGGAGGTTTTCATTCAGTATGGCACGTTTGTATTCGCGGCGATGATGTTTCAAATCCATAACGCATGTCTTGGCCACAGATAAACAAACAGAACGACCTGAAGTTCAGGCGGGGAGGAAGAATTTCAGTTCTGCATTTTGAGGCTCATATCAAGGGAACGGATCTGATGGGTGAGGGCTCCGACAGAAATGAAGTCCACTCCGCATGCAGCGTAATCGCGGACATTTTCCAGCGTAATACCACCCGAAGATTCTGTTTCGATGCGTCCGGCAATTAATTTTACTGCCTCACGGGTCAGGTCGGGAGAAAAATTATCCAGCAAGATGCGGTTGACTTTTCCGGTGCGGAGTATTTTTTCCACGTCCGACAGTGTCCGGGCTTCGACCTCAATCAGGAGGTTTTTGCCGGTTGCCTTCAGGTATTGAACGGCTTTTTCTATGGCTTCTTCAATGCCTCCGCAGAAATCAATATGGTTATCCTTGATAAGAATCATATCGTAGAGGCCCATCCGGTGATTCATTCCGCCTCCGATGCGAACGGCTTCCTTTTCAAGAAAGCGCATGCCCGGAGTAGTTTTGCGTGTATCGGTGATACGGGCCTTAAAACCTTTGATTTTTTCGGTGTACCTGTGTGTTTCTGTTGCTATACCGCTCATGCGCTGAAGAATGTTCAGTACAAGGCGTTCGGCCTGCAGCATGGATCGTTGCGACCCGCTGACTTCCAGGGCAATGTCTCCGGGATGAACACCTGCACCATCGGCTATACATTGTTTCACCTGAAGAGCCGGATCAATGGAATGAAAAACCATGGGGGCAATACGACCACCGGCAAAAATTCCTTCTTGTTTGATCAGAAGAACCATCCTGCCTGTGGCAGAGGCATCAATACAAGCCAGCGAAGTATGGTCACCATCGCCTAAATCTTCAGCCAGAGCTGTCTCAATCAGGCGCTTCAGCAGAAAGTGTTCATCGGGCAGAGTCATCTTTTTCGATACGTAACTGATTGATAGTCACTTCTTCACCCCTGGTCTTTAACAGGATGACCACCCGGAAGGAACCTTGTTTTGTAGTTAGCCTTCCAATGGCATAACAGAGACCTTCCCGCGATTCTTCGTGGCGGACAACAAAACCTACAGGCGGATACTTTGAAAAGAAATCCTTCATTATGATTTCAGCCTGTGTTTTACTGTAAACATTTTCATTCTCCAGAACAACCAGTTCAACACTGTTGTTGAATCGTCTGCCCAGTTCCCGGTAGTTGCCCGTTTTGAAAGCCGTAACAATTTCGGGCGGTACCTTGTCGGGAAGAGGTTCTCCTCCAGCCAGAAATGACATTGCTACCGAAACAATCAAAAAGCCAAAACGGTAAAACATCAGCATGATGCAGGATTTCTTCGTTCAAAAATAATACTTTTCATTATATGTAAAGTATGCAAAAATCGAACCAGATTTTGTTAATTTGGGAATAAAATTTGCGGGGTAAGAAAAAAGGACGTATGAAGGTTGTATTTCTGGTAACAGGTAAGGATGCTGAGCGATGGATAACGGATGGGGTGGAAAAGTATTCCGGAAGAATCGGAAAGTATCTTCCCTTTGAATATGTGGTAATTCCTGAGGTGCGTCAGAAGAAATCAATCAATGACACTGCTGTGGTAAAAGAAAAGGAGGGTTTGGCATTGCTTGGGCAGATACAGGAATCTGATTATCTTGTTCTGCTCGACCAGCGGGGAAAAAAGCACACCTCGGAGTCGTTTGCCGGGTGGCTGCAGGGAATGATGAACCGTTCACTTAAACGTTGCGTATTTGTTGCAGGCGGAGCATGGGGTTTTTCGGAAAAGGTATATCAACGGGCCGATTTCATGCTTTCTCTGTCGGATATGACGTTCAACCACCAGGTTATCCGGATTATGTTTCTGGAACAATTGTACCGGGCATTGACCATCCTGAGGGGAGAACCCTATCATCATGAATGAATGAAAATGGGATATTAACTACCAAAAAGCATTCCTTGAGAAAGTTGTCTTTGCCATATTATCTGCTTCTGCTTATTCTCCTTCTGTTTGTTTCAAACGGACTTGATTATTTTGCCGGAAGCGGCAAAGCAAGAGAGTGGCAGATGCACAGGATTCAGAGAATCTTTCTGCACAAGGAAAAAAACCTGAAGGAGAAAGTGAACCGGGTTGCTGAAATGTTTTCGGCAGCTTCAGAAAAGTGCGTCATTCCGGAGGAGGGATTGAACCTTCTGCGAAATGTCAGACAAAAAGATGTGACTATACTGGTTTACCGGAATGATAGCCTTTGTTGCTGGTCAGACAATAGTTCCGATTACCCGGTTGCCATTAAGGCCGATACGTTGAATCATCCGCTGTTGAAGCTGGGCAATGCCTACTATGCATCGGTTCTGCAGAAGAAGGAACCATATACTGTAATGGGGCTTATTCTGATTAAACATCTTTATCCATACGAAAACAAATACCTGCGGAATACATTTAATGCTGACTTTCATCTGCCCTCTTCGGTGGGGGTTGCAAAGGCACCTCTTGATGAGCTTTACAGCTTCCCTCTTAAAAATGAAAGCGGCACCAATGTGCTGTATTTTTGCTTTGATACCTACCAGCTGAAAAATCATCCCGTCAGGAACTTCATACCCTGGCTTTATGCAGTTTTTGGTCTTTTACTGATTTTGTTTGTGCGGAAGCTCCTGTATCAGGCCAGGTCGGCCAAAGAAAAATGGGTTATTTTTCTGGCCTATTTTGTCGCGGGAGTACTGTTGCGAATAGTGATGATCCAATGGCAATGGCCTGCAGTACTATACAGAACCAGCCTTTTCAGTCCGGCTCATTTTGCAGCCGGTCATGCATTGCCTTCCCTGGGCGACCTTCTTCTGAATGCTGTATTTACCTTCTCTCTGGCTTATTTTGTGTTTCGGCATATTTCCTGCCGGTTTTTCCTTGGCACGGGAAAAAAACTTCTGATTCTGCAATCGTTTTTATACCACCTTGTTTTTGTTGCGATTGCTGTTTTTCTTCATCTGCTGTTTGACAGCCTGGTGATTGATAGTGATATCTCATTTGAAATCAGAAACATACCTGATCTGACTGTTTTTACCTTCATAGGATTGTTTTCCATCGCCCTGCTTTTTGTTTCGGTGGGTTTGATCTACAGGAGGTTTGCTGAGGCTGTTGCAAATGCGGCAATTTCTCCGAAGGTGTTTGTGAGCAGTCTGTTTCTTGCCATGGGCATTTTGCCGGTAAGCCGCATTGCAGGGGTTCTGTCTCTGGCAGTTTTTATATTCGTTGTTTCCTTGTTTATTGTTCATTCGGTCTATTACCGGAAACGGAACGTCGGATTTTCATTTTATGTTATTCTGATTCTATTGTTTTCGCTTTATACGGTAATAATTGCTGATAGGGCAGGATGGCAAAAGGAATGGGAGCGGGGCAAGGTGATAGCAACAGGCCTGGCGGCTGAGCATGATCCCGTGGCTGAATTGATGCTCGGGGAGATAGCTCCTGCTTTGGCCTCCGATACGTTACTTCCCCTGAAGCTTCAGCCTTCGGTATTCCGGTATGATGATCTGGACAATTATCTGCAGAGACGGTATTTTGGGGGTTACTGGGCCCGGTATGATATTCAGTTCACCATTTGCGATGCCGACGATTCTCTTCTGGTTCAGCCTGAGAACCGTATGACGCATTGTTATTCTTTCTTTTCCGACATGCTGAACAATTACGGATATCCACTTTCTGATACAGGTTTTTACTATCTGAACAATCAAAATGGAAGAATAAGCTATTTCGGGCGGTTCCGCTATAAAGTCAAACCCCGGAATGAAGAAACAGACCTGTTTGTTCAAATCACGTCGAGGCAGATCATTGAAGCTCCCGGTTATCCCGAGTTACTGCTGGATGAGAAAACATCGTCGGCGCTGAAAGCCGAGGGGTATGCCTATGCCAAGTATTATAAGGGACAATTGATTACTCAATCAGGAAAATATCCATACAGTCTGGTTGATACCATGTTCCGGAGCGGGGAGGAATTTGCCCTGAAAAAAATAGATAATTTTCAGCATATTGTATTCAGGCCCTCAGCAGATAATCTGATTGTGCTGAGCAAGCCTGTTTCCACCTTTTTTGAAAAGCTGACAGCTTTTTCCTACGTGTTCATTTTTTACTTTTTATCGGCAGCATTTTTTCTTCTCTTTACCAGCACGGGAATTATTGAATCGGCTTTCAAAAGGACTTTCCGTAACAGGATTCAGTACTCGATGATTTTTCTTTTGCTTCTTTCTTTATTCCTGCTGGGGGGAGGAGCAGTTTATTTCAGCCTGCGGCAATACAATGCCCGTCATACCGAAGCCCTAAAAGAGAAAATGCAGTCGGTTTATTTCGAATTGTACAGATATGTGCACAAGGAGAAGAGTCTTTCTCCGGATTGGGCGTCTCCCGGTTTCAGCAATCCGGATGAATTGCTTGCCGAGATTTCCAATATGTTCTATTGTGACATCAATCTCTATGACCGGCGGGGTTTTCTGATTGCCACATCGCGGCCTGAAATTTTTCATCGCCATCTGGCAGGGAATCTGATGCAACCTGACGCTTACCGCGAGATGCAGTTTTTGCATCGTGCGGAGTTTATTCAGAAGGAGCAGACAGGAACGCTCAGTTATTTTTCGGCCTATGTGCCTTTACGAAACAATGCCGGAGAATTTCTTGCCTATTTGAACCTGCCTTATTTTACCCGCCAGAATCAGCTTGCGGCAGATATTTCCAATCTGATTGTCGCTCTTGTCAATATCTATCTTTTGCTGGTTTTGCTTTCGGTAAGCCTGGCAGTTCTTCTTTCCCGGCAAATTACGTTGCCGTTGCGGATGATACAGGAGCGAATGGCGCAGGTTAAACTTGACAAAAAGTCGGAGCCCATTGATTATCCTGGCATGGATGAGATTGCAGGCCTGGTTAATGAATACAACCGGATGGTGATTGCTCTGGAACAAAGTGCCGAGTTGCTGGCCAGGTCGGAACGGGAGCTGGCATGGCGGGAGATGGCACGACAGATTGCGCATGAAATACGCAACCCCCTCACACCCATGAAACTCAGCATTCAGCATTTGCAGAGGGCATGGGAAGACAAATCTCCCCATTTTGACGATTTGTTGCGCAGGACTGCTTCCACTCTGGCCGAACAGATTGACATACTATCATACATTGCCGCGTCTTTTTCAAGTTTTGCCAGTATTCCGCAGGGGAAGGCTGAACCGTTCAATCTGATTGACATTTTGCGGTCAACCGCCCTTTTGTTCGAAGGGAATGAATCAGCCCGGATTCAGCTCGAACTGAACGGACTGGAAGAAGCCCTTGTGATGGCTGATAAAGAGCAGATAAGCCGTGTACTGACCAATCTTGTTAAAAACGCATTACAGGCAATTCCCTCTGACAGGAAGGGCATTGTTGTGCTTGAAATACGTAAAACCAACGAAGGATTCCGGATTATGGTTGCCGATAACGGTGCCGGAATACCGGAAGAAATGCAGGGGCGATTGTTTCAGCCCAATTTTACGACAAAGACCACCGGAATGGGCCTGGGGCTTGCCATTTCGAAAAGAATCATTGAACATGCGGGCGGAAAAATATGGTTCGAAACTCAACCGGGAAAAGGAACGCAATTTTATATCACGCTTCCGGCCTTGCAAAACGGGCAATAAATGCGAATTCTGAATCAAAATCCATGAAAATCGTCTAAAGGATATAACGTTTTTTGTTATTAATTTATAAATTCGCTGTAATACATTGCTCCGTTGACCCGATCAAAGATGGTAAGGCCTAAGGTGTTTATCTGTTGTGGTTTGCTGATTTTCAGCTCCCTGGTTTATTCTCTGAAGGCCCAGGTCGTCTCTCTTTCCGGGGTAGTGAATTCCTACTACAGGGTTGAGGCAGTATATAACGAAAATTCAGCCAATATTGACTCTGTGAAATTGTACGATGTAACAGGGCTGGGCAAAGGAGACACGGTGATGATCTATCAGATGAAGGGGGCTGAGGTTGATCCTGCAACGGGAAATTATCCCAGTTTTCTGGGAAGTTACGCAGGGAGGTATGAGATTTTGCTGGTGAATGAAGTCCAGGTAACCAATCGACTGGTCATCTTTACTACGAATCTTTCGTTTTACGGTCCGCCGAATTATTCATACAGGGTAAGCTATACGGCTGAAGATACCCTGCAACTGATCAAAGTAAAATCGTACAGAAAGGCAAGCGTAGACGGAGTTTTGACCTGCAAGGCCTGGGATGGGGAAACCGGAGGAGTTCTGGCGCTCATTGTATCGGATACCTTATGGCTGAATGCCGATATTGATGTGAGTGGAAAAGGATTCAGAGGAGCTGCCGGACAAAGTTATCCTCATGTTTGTTCCAGTGAATATATATCTCTTCAACAGCGAAACTATTCGGCAGCATCTGATTCAGCCGGCTGGAAGGGTGAAGGGATAGTGCATTTTATGCCTTCATATGCCAAGGGTTATGGATACCTTGGTTCCAATTCAGGAGGTGGCAACGGGCAAAATTCCGGCGGCGCCGGAGGAAGCAATGGCGGGCAGGGTGGTGCCGGCGGGAAAGAATGGACTGATTGTTCATCCGGCATACAGAGTGAATCAGGAAAGAACCTGGCATCATATTATGATATTTCCAGTGTTACCCAGAAGCGGATTTTTTTTGGAGGTGGCGGCGGAGGAGGTACTCATACACCCGGGTTGGTTTCGTCAACAGCTGGGAACGGTGGAGGTATTGTGCTCATCATGGCTGGTGCCATTCTGGGAAATGGGAAGACAATCAGAGCTAACGGAGAAACACCTGCGGCGTGCACTGGCGGGGCCGGAGGTGGCGGAGCCGGCGGAGCCATTATTCTGGATATTACCTCTTATCTGGGCAGTCTCACAGCAGAAGCCAAAGGTGGAAATGGCGGAAGCACAACACACGTTTTAAACACCGGTGCAGGCGGAGGAGGTGGTGGTGGGTTTATCTGGTATTCTGAGCCTCAGTCTGGGAGTTTTACAAGGAATGTTTCCAGAGGTTTAAAAGGAAGCAGTGCAGCAGGTTCAACGGCCAGCGACGGAGCGAACGGATCTACGCGAAACAATCTGATAGTTCAGACCCGTGGCTGGCTGTTCAATGTTATGCCGCTCGATGATACCATTTGTGCCGGCACCAGACCAAAAGAGATAAGGGCTTCCTTCCCCAAAGGAGGGAATGGTCCGGGCAGTTATTTTTACAAATGGTTCCAGAGCCTTTCCAAAGAAGGCCCCTATGCTGAAATTGCGGGTGCGACCAATGTTTTCTATCAGCCTCCGGTGCTTGATACAACAACCTATTTCAAGCGTCTTATTCTCAGTATAGCTCCCGGAGATACCATCCGGGACACAAGCCTCACTTACACCGTAAAAGTGTACCCGGCCATTACTCTGAACACCATTGCTGCATCCGATACATTCTGCTACGGGCAGGATCCAGGCCCGCTCACAGGGCCATGGCCGGGAGGAGGGAACGGAACTTATAGTATTTACTGGGATAACAGCCTGAATGCTTCCTTCGTTTCGGCCAATTTGGGAATTGCAACAACTCAAAACTACAATCCTCCGGTACTTTATCAGACTAACTATTTCAGGAGACGCATCATTTCAGGTGTGTGTCGCGATACTTCCAATACAGTCACGCTCACAGTTCTGCCTCTTATTGGCAACAACAAAATCATCACCCCTGATACCATGGTTTGTTTCGGAAGATCGCCGCTGATTTCGGCCAGTCAGCCAAACGGAGGAGATGGCTCCTATGTGTATAAATGGCAGTACCGTACCGATAGTCCTTCCAGCCAGTTCCAGAATGCTCCCGGCTCATCAGCACAGAAAAACTATGTTGCGCAGAATCTTACCGATACCATTTTTCTGAGGCGTATTGTATGGTCAGGAGTTGATACGGTTTGCAAAAGTATTAGCGATACGGTGCGAGTGAGAGTTCCTTCGCCTGTTACAAATAACCTTATTTCTGCAGATCAGACATTATGCGAGGCAACATCGGCCCAACTGCTTAAAGGAAAGTATCCCAGGGGAGGAGATATTGGCAATTATACCTATTACTGGGAAAAGAGTCTGAATCAGACTACCTGGACAACCGAAAAGATTCAGGGCAATCCGCTGGATACCCTGTATGACCCGGGAATAATGAACGTTACAGCCTGGTACCGGCGGGTTATTTTTTCCGGACTTAACAATACATGCAAGGATACAAGCAATGTTGTAAAACTTACCGTACAACCCAAAATCCAGGGGAATACCATCTGGATTCAGCACAGTGATGACCTTGATACCACCCAATGTTATGGTTCCATGCTTGGTTTGATGAGAGGTTCAGGCCCTCCTGCCCTCTCGGGAGGGGACGGCTCCACCTACCTGTATACATGGCGGATTTCTTATCCCTCCTGGGATTCCATTGGGGCAACCCGTGATTTTACCTATAATCAGAAGCTTTTGGCTAATGTGAAGTTCATGCGTCAGGTTCGTTCCGGCAAATGTGTTTCTTTCAGTGATACAGTTTCTGTTACGGTTTTGCCCTCTGTTACAGGAAATTTGCTGATTCCTTCTGACAGTATCTGCACCGGAACGTCTCCCGGGAACCTTTCTGCTTCTTTGCCTTCCGGAGGAGACAACTCCTATCGTTACAAATGGCAGAGAAATACGGGAAGCGGATGGAACGATATTGCTGGTATTGTTACATCCGGGTATGATCCCGGCCCGGTTTCGGCAGAGACTTCATTCAGGCGTATGGTTTTTTCCGGGCCGTATGATTGTTGCAAGGATACCTCAGCCGCCACTGTGATTGCCCTGCATCCTCTGCCTCGGGCCAGTCTCTCATTTGTGTCGGTGTTTAGCACAGGCGTATGTGAAGAGACCCCTGTCAGACTGCAGTTTTCTGCCAGCACGGGATCGCCCCCTTACCAGCTTTATTACAGCCGCGGAGATTCTTCCTTTGCTGTTACTATGAGTTCCAAAAATCAACAATTCAGGAATGTTCCTCATCCGCCATACGGAACCGAACAATACCATTTTGTCTATAAACCCGATTCACTCTTTGACAGGTATGGATGCAAGGCCGACCTCCTTATCGGCAAAGATTCTGTAGACGTCTTCAAAAAACCCGATATAGTTCTCCCTCAGGATACATTGAAATATTGCGGAAAATCACTGGAACTGGATGTTGATCATGATGTGGGAACAGGAATCTGGAAGATCAATGCAGTGAAACCTCCGGGAGCAGGAAGCAGCATTACACTTTCCAATCCGGTTCTGAAAAACTCCCTGCTGACAAGCTCTTCTGCCGATACTGCTGAATGGGTGAAGTTATTCTGGGTGGTCGATAACCACGGATGTGCCGATTCCCTCTCACGCTGGTATGTTCTGTATCGTATTCCTCCCCATCAGATCCTTGTTTCAGACACTACTCTTTATTATGAATTTGAGTATCTGCTCAATACCGAAACAATAAACGGGCCCACTGAAACAGGTGTCTGGACGTACTCGGAAAAAACCGGAAAAACTGAACTTCAGATTGAAAATACTACTTCCGGTCAAACCATGATCCGGATACCTCAGGATCATTTTGGCGATTACCTGTTGTCATGGACGGTTAATAACCATGTATGTGCCGCTCAATCGGACAGTGTACGTGTTGTTTTCTCCAACATACGGGGGTATAACGGTTTTTCACCTAACGGCGACGAAATCAATGATGTTCTCTGGGTTGAGGGTGTGGAGAACCTGGAGTCATTTGAAATAACCATCATGAACCGGTGGGGGGAAGTGGTTTATCATTACAGCAATAAGGAAGAAAGTCCTGCTGAGTGGAAAGGCTGGGATGGTAAGCATTACCGGACCGGCAAAGATGTTCCCGAAGGAATCTATTATTATATTATCAAGGCAAACGGACGCATTTACAATAAAAACGGCAAGTCGGGGCAATATATTCTTTTAAGGAGATGAAGCCAGTATGAAAAGAATGCTGACAATAGGGTTGTTGATCATTTTACCGTATGCTCTTTACGGTCAGCGCGACCTTATGCCTCTGAACAGCCAGTATTTGTTCAATGGATTGCTCATCAACCCGGCGTATGCGGGCAGTCATGACGTGCTAAGCTTTGCCGGGACTTTCCGCAAACAGTGGCTTGGGTTTGACGGAGCTCCGGTTGATTATTCTTCCGGTTTTCACTGGCCCATGGCCAAGAGCAAGCTGGGAATGGGTCTGGTTCTCCGGCAGGAAAAAGTTCTCAATCAGAGCACATCCGAGATAGGCCTCGATTATGCTTTCCGCTTTATCGTGGGGAAAGGGAAAATGTCGTTTGGTTTGCGCACAGCATTGAATCTGTTTCAGGAAGATCCGTTCAAAGGGGATATCAGAGATCCGTCCGACCCGTTATTCACTCAGAACCGCCTGCAGGGCAGTGCCATGATGCCAAATTTCGGGTTCGGAATGTTCTATTTTACTGAAAGGATGTACGCAGGTTTCTCCATTCCCTGGTTTTTTACCCTGCCTTCGGGGAGCTCGTTGTCTTCCTTCTTTACCGGAGAGAGCAATATGTCGCACTATAATTATCTTCTTACGGGGGGCTATTATCTGAAAATTACTGACAGGTTCTGGTTTAAACCGACGTTTCTTTTGAAGTATCAACCTGTGTCAGGTTTTCAGTACGATGTGAACGGAAGTTTTGTTTTGTTTGATGATCTTTTGTGGGTAGGAGGAGGTTACAGGGGAGATGGTACCGTAATAGCTTTGCTCGATTTGCAGATGCTGAAGCAGTTGAAGCTGGGCTTTTCATGGGATTATCCCACCGGGGTTATTCGGCAGGCTACGGCAGGTTCTATGGAATTTTCGGTGCGGTATAATTTCAATTTTAAGGTAAATGCTGTAAGTCCAAGGTTTTTCTGAGTCTATGAAATACGGAAGTATTCTTTTGTGGCTGGGTTTATTACTGGGAGGAATGCTCACTGCTTCGGGGCAGAAGGATAGTCTTTACCGGATTGAAAGACTCAGTTTTTCAAGTATTGCATACGATGAATATGCCCCTGTGCTGTTGGATGCCCGCAATCAGCTGATTTTTGTTGCCAACAGAAGCGCCGGAGGGTTGTTCAAGCACAGTACCGAAAAAGGTACTCCTCTGGAAAATTATTTTTATGTTACCCGTAAGAAAGACAGCACATTTACAGGCTCACCCCGGGTTTTTGCTTCGGAACTTGTTTCGGGTAGCAACAAGGGGCCCATGGTCTTCAACCGGGAGGGAACAAAAATGTACCTGACAAAAAATATTATAGAGCCGGGCCGATTGAAGAATTATCTGGGGACCAACAACCTGCTCGGGATTTTTGAATCCAGCTTTGTGGGCGGCCGCTGGACCACACCAACGTTGATAACGGCTATCAATGCCAACGGGTACAATACCTGCCATCCTGCTCTGAGTCCGGACGGGAAGCGTATGTATTTTGCCTCCGATCGTCCGGGAGGTTTCGGAAGAATGGATCTCTGGTATTCCGATTTTGTAAAGGGCCAATGGACTGAACCAAAAAACCTGGGTCCGGTCATTAATACTTCCTTCAACGAAGTGTACCCGACCTGTGGTCCTGACGGGCGTTTGTATTTTTCTTCCAACCGGCCTGACAAAACCATAGGCAAGCTCGATATCTTCTATTCTGAGCTGGTTAATGGCCAGTGGATTGAGCCGCGGAGACTGCCGGAACCATTCAATTCGCGGTACAACGATTTATGTTTTGTTCCTGAAGGAAACGGGGACCGGGGCTTTTTCTCCTCCGACCGGTACGACCGGACAACAAGCGATGTGTTTTATTTTTTCACAACGGAACCAAAGTTTGGTGCTCCGGAGCCTTTAAAAATGCCGCGCCTGTGCTATACTTTTTTTGAAAATATGGGCGTGGTAATTGATACGGCAATTGCTGTATATGAATGGACTTTCAGCGACGGAGCCAGGCTCAGGGGGCTTGAGGCTTACCACTGCTTCCCCGGAACCGGTGAATATACTGTGGAACTCAATGTTGTAAATAAACTGCAAGGGACGGTTGAAAAGAATGTGGTTGCTTACTATTTCCCCATTGAAAAGATTGAACAACCATGGATAGCTTGCCCTGATACGGTCAAAGTCAACGAATGGGTTGAATTTTCCGGTTCGGATTCCTGGTTTGTCAGCTTTGTGCCAGAAAGATATTACTGGGATTTTGGCGATGGTTCGAAGGCTATGGGAATTACCGTAAGATACCAGTATGTTCGTCCCGGGAAATACCGCGTGCGCCTGGGAGTTTCAGGAGAGGACCAGGGAGAAGGGAAACCGGCAACACGTGCCTCCTACAAAGATGTGGTAGTAGAAGGTGATTATACACTCACCCCTTCTGTGTCAGCATCACCATGAATTTATGGGGGGTGCGTACTTTTGCACAATCTTTGTGCAGGTATTTTGAAAAGGTGTTGAGAAAATTTGTTATAGATCACGTTATTAAATTTTCATAATGAAGTTTCCTTGATTATTTTAGCTAAGGGAATTTATCTGTAGATTTGGTGATGTTTAAGTGTATCAATATGAGACAAGGAGAATCAGGATGGTGGCAAAATTTCCTGATGGGGATTTTGTTGTTCGCAGCCTCATGCCATACATGGAGCCAGCCGGTACCCGGGAAAGATGAAAACATACCCTATCTGGTTACTTTCGGCGGAAGTGCGGAGACTTCCTGGGGGGATGATGATTTTTCACAGACCTTTTTCTTTGTTATACCCAAAGAATTTACCAGTCCGGTATATATCCGGGTATACGATCCGGACTGCGGAGGAGCAATTGATGAATTGAAGGGGGTGTTTGATACGCGGACCAGTTTTACGGTGTACGGAGGCGTTGGGTGCTATAGCAATGAAGATGTTCAGACCGGACAGCCGCAGGGGAATTATAAGGCAGGGAACGTATTGGCTACCAGAACATTTGGTGTTGACGCCCGCTATGACCAGAAGTGGTATACTTTTGGTCCGTTCAATCCGACCGAAGGAGAATTCGTTGAACAGTTCAAAGGCTACATCATAAAAGTTATAGCTGAAGGCGTTAGCGG
>JAAYUG010000065.1 GCA_012517825.1 Bacteroidales bacterium
ATGAAAATGTTATTGTTCAATGGATTGGCGATATCAATCAGGCAATTATGAATGATAACTACTCTGAATCTGCATGGAAACCTGAAGAAAACAAGAGTTATTATGTTTTAGAAATCACAGATTCAAAAAGAATTTCTCAGCCGATAGCAGATGTAATTAAAACTGTAGCTGTTAAATCATATCCAACACTAATTGGTAATAAAGATATAAATTTAAAACCAATTATAATATTATTTGATGATAATAATATTTATCAAGTTTTACCCAAATTTGCAGAATTGCTTATTGAGAAAAGAGTTAAATTAAATAATGAAGAAATGTCTATTTGGGAAATATCTAAATTAACGGAATATCCCATAAAGGCTGTAGGTTGGGTTGGCAAAGAGAAAGCCAATGGTTTATCTATCTTGTCATATTATAAAGATTTTTACAAAGTTTCATCAACAAAAAGAAAACAGTATTTCCCAAATCTTTATACTATGTATGAATTATCAAAAAATTTAAAGCCTAAAGAGTTTAAAGACAGAGTCATTAATTGCATTTTAGAATCATTATATATTTCTGACATAACATATAATGATAAAAAAATCACTAAAACCTCTTTTTACGAGTTTGTCAGTTTAACAAATGAAAATTTCTTAACAGAACTAAACACTCAAATAGTAAAATTTTATTGTGGTCAGGAGAGCTTTGATAATTTCTCAGGATATGTTATTGGTTTATTTGAAGACAATTTAAATTTACAGTTAAATGAGAGTTCAAAAAAATATTTGTTTGAAGAAGTATTAGTAGAAATAAAGCAAGAGCAAGCAAAAAGCAATAATATTTTTACCCACGAAGCGAATGGAATGGATGTTTCCTTTGAAGTTGCTACTGTGCATTCTGTTAAAGGCGAAACTCATACAGCAACATTATATCTAGATACAATGTTTCATGAAAATAGCATTGAGCTAATTAAAGAACAATTGTTGGGCACTAATTATTCTCTTCAAAATCGAAAGAAAAGAAAGGAACAAGGATTAAGAATTGCACACGTAGCTTTTTCAAGGCCTACGCATTTATTATGTATTGCTGTAAATAAAAGCTCTATAAACGATAATGATACGGCCTTGCTTACTAATAAATTTGAAATAATGGAAGTTTGATGAAAAAAATAAACTTAGTTTTATTGACCAAAATCAGGGGTAAAAAAATAAAATTTTATTGACTAGAAAAAAAAGAATAAATTAAAATATTGATAATCAAGTTTTTTATTGACCAAAAACAGGGGTAAAAATTGTGTCTATAGGTGCCAAATACCAATAGAAATTTATATGATTTAACAGAGAATGAAATAAAGATTATTGAAGGAGGGAAATAAAATGTCAATCCAAAAATATTCAGTTAACCAGCATCCCATACAAACCATTTTGACCTGGATATAGAACGGCGAGATAGCCATACCGGAAATCCAGCGCCCTTTTGTGTGGGATGCGGCTAAAGTTCGCGATTTTATTGACTCGCTTTATAATGGTTATCCTGTTGGATACATCATTGCATGGCGTAACCCCGATGTAAAGGAAATAGGAAATGGGAAATAGGAAATTTTCAGTGATTTCAAATTTCCGATTTCCCATTTCCAATTAATCTGTTTTAGCTTTCATAGTGTGATCTCGTAGAGGAAATAGGAAATAGGAAATGGGAAATTTTCAGTGATTTTCGATTTCCTACTAGGTTCCAATGTTCCAAAGTTCCAAAGTTCCAGCGTAGAGCGTAGAGCGTATAGCGTAAAGCATCGGGCTTAGAGTGCAGGGCAGAGAGGTAAGTCACGAACGGTATTTCTTTACGTTTTACGCTCTGTGCTTTACGTTTTGTTTCAGGTTTTTAGAGTTGAAAAGTTCCGGAATGAAGAATGCCCTTTCTTCACAATCTGATCCCGGCGAATAGACGAAAGAAGAATGGAGAACAGTACTAAAAAAGTTCATTTATCTGCATCCGAATGAATGTTTCGTAATAAATGTTTGTCAAGCCATTGTTCCATCTCCCACAGCATGTGCAGAATGGATTCGCGTGCCCGGTAAATATGGTTTTCATGCGGCAGCAGAACCAGGCGCGCTGTGCCGCCGTTTCCCTTCAGTGCAGTATAAAATCGTTCGCTTTGCATAGGAAAGGTACCCGCATTGTTATCTGCTTCGCCGTGAATGAGCAGAAGAGGGGTTTTTATCCGGTGGGCATGCATGAAAGGCGACATTTTGATGTAGGTTTCAGGGGCATCCCAGAGTGTGCGTTCTTCTGACTGAAATCCGAAAGGAGTCAGTGTGCGGTTGTAGGCTCCGCTGCGGGCAATCCCGGCCGCAAACAGACTGCTGTGGGCAAGAAGATTAGCGGCCATGAATGCTCCGTAAGAATGTCCCCCCACGGCAATCTTTTCCGGATCGGCTACTCCCATTGATACCAGCTTGTCAATGGCGGCCCGGGCTCCTTCCACCAGTTGTTCAACGTAGGTGTCGTTGGGCTCGGCATCCCCTTCTCCAACAATGGGCAGGGAAGGATTATCCAGTACAGCATATCCTTTTACCAGAAAAAACAAAGGCGAAGCCCAGCTCAGCCAGGGAAAACGGTAAGGGGAATCTTTAACCTGTCCTGCAGCTGATGCCGTTTTATATTCCTGCGGATACGCCCAGATCAGAACCGGCAGTCTGGTGTTCTTTTCCGCTTCCTGGTAAGGGAGGTACAGCATGCCGGTGAGGTCAATCCCATCAGCCCGCTTGTAACGGATCATTTCCTTCCTGATATTCTTCAAACGGGGATAGGGATGTGCAAAACGTGTGAGCGGATGTTCACTTTTCTTCACAGGGTCAATCAGAAAATAATTGGGCGGGTCGGTGGGAGATTCCCTGCGGATGAGAATCTTCAGGCCGTTTTTAACAGACAGGTAATAAGGTACTTCGTATTTTTTCCCGGCGCATTGCCACAACCGGGTTTTGTTCCCTTCCGGCAGGTGAATGCTGTCAACAAACGGATGGTTCCCTTCGGGAGAAGCTCCCATGCCCGAAAGGAAAAAGACCTTTCCGGTACCGTCATCCTGCAGTACATACTTTCCGTATTTTGCCGGGCGAACGATAAAATTCCCCGGATCGCTGTAAGCATCCTCAAACGAACGATCGAACAAGACCTGCCATGAATTATCGGGGTGGGAAGGGGCAATGAGCGCGGTAATTTTCCGGCGGGTGTCCCACCAGCTTTGTTCCACAACGGCGAGATCTTCACTGAACCATTCTATTCCGTCAAAGCGAAATTCCAGATCGCATTTTGCCACAGCTTTGCCGCTAAAGGGAGCCGCAAGGGCAAACAGTCTGTCGCGGAAAGGTGCTTCCCTGCCGGCATCTCCATCATCCAGGGCTTCCACCCACCAGAGTTCAGCAGGCACATCGGCCCTCCACTCGTATGAACGGGGCCCGGTTCTTACCGAACTGAAGCCCCTGGGAATATCTTCAGCAGGAGGCAGGGAAGACAAATGCCGTATATGCTCTCCCCCGGCGGAATAGATATCGGCTTCGCAGGCAAAGCGATCCAGAGGAACAAGATAGGAGTAAGGTTTTACGAGCTTTTCGGTCAGCAGATACCGGCCATCGGGACTGATGCTGAAAGAAAGGTAAATGGCCGGAGGAAGAACCGTTTCTTTTTCTCCCTGAAGAGTGGTCCGCACAAGAGGAGATGTGCAGTAATAGTCAAACAGTGCTTCGTCATGGGGCGAACGCAGGAGGTCCTGATAGGTTCTCACCGGGGCTCCCTTTCCTTCGGTTTCCTGAACAACAGGCCCTTCCGGCACCAGGGGCGCGGAAGGAGGCATTCCGCGCTCATCCGGGAAACCGCAGTACAGAATGGATTGGCTGTCGGGCATCCATTGAAACCTTGTGCCCGGCAGGGTATCGTTAAGCAAAGCCCCCGGAATCCTGAAAGCATTTCCTGAGGCAAGATCAATGGCCCACAACTCAATGGCAGTGCCGGTATTCCGGGTAAATGCCAGGTACCGGCCGTCGGGCGACCATTGAAAGCGCTCAAGGTGCAGAGGTTCAGGCAATCCGGCAACCGGTTGCTCAGTTAACGTTTCCAGGCGGATACACGATAAACCGGTATAATACCCCGCCTTGCTTTTGCCATACGTGGTGGGATCAATGCGGATGCCCGCCAGGCGGAGTTCCGGCTTTGCAAGGTCGGCAACAGACGGATATCCGGGTGGCTGAAGTATCAGCAGCCATTCATCGTCGGGACCAAGCGAGATAAAAGGAGGGGGAGTAACGTCAACAAGCCGTACTATCGCATCAGTCGGAAGCTGGTAATTCATAGGAACTATTTGCGAACTCAGGGATTTGCAGGAGGGTTATTGACCATCATGATGGCAATGACCAGCATGGCCAGAATGGCAAATAACCTGATGCTTTGTGTGATCAGATAACTTTTCAGGAAAGCCGGTGTAAAATCCTTCTCCCGGAGTTTGTTGTAGGTAAAGACCGTCATAACCGCAGAAAAGCCAAGGATCAGCACAAGGAAGCCTGTCAGCAGAAGCCTGTAATCAAGCCACTGATTCTTCCAGACAAGAATGAACAAAATAAAAAGTGCAATCAAAACAATGATATTGACCATCTGGAAGCTTCTCTGAGCCTCCCGCAGTTCAATCTGCTGATCAAACGAAAGCGACTGGACAACCTTCCTGTACTGAAAATTGCTGATAATGACAAGCACAAGAAGAACAAGGATGATAATGGTTGAAATCTGCATATTTTCGTATTTAGAGTGACCACAAAAATACAAATTTATGGTAAGGTCACCTGCCTGCTCCGGAGGCGGATGAAAACAGCAAAAACGGATATGCATCAGCCGGTTAATGCTTTTGCATCAACCGGCTGATACAATTTAACCGGGATTGGTCAATAAAAACACAAAAAACATGTAAACAACCTGTTTCTATTGACTTATCGGGGTCATTTTAAACCTAAATCCTTCTTTCTACGAGGAGTAAGAATGGGAATTTTTTTCGTATCTGTCCGGGATTGGTGAACTTTGTTCAAATCTTCACAAAAATTCTGCACATTTCTTCGTTCTGATTCAAACATTTGCGTAATACCTGTTTCATTCTTTCTAAAGAATGTGAAGTCGCTGATTGAAAAGGAATCTGCCACTTTTTGAACATCATGGTCTGTACCGATGTATTTAATCAACCAGTTTGCTTGTTTCAGTTCATTCACCAGGCTGCGAATGGCTTCCCTGCTATATTCAGTGGAATCGTTTTCTTCCCCGTCGGTCAAAATGGTCACAAGCACGCTGCACTGGTCTTTGTCCTGCAGTTTTTTCCTGAGGAGATTCAGGCCATATCCCATGGCATCATACAAAGGGGTGGAAGAGTTGGGATGATAGCTGGTGCTGTCAATTTCCTGTAATTCGCTCACGGGTTCCACAAAATGGACAAGCCTGGTTCGTAAACCATTGAAGGTTATAAAAGTAATAAAATGCTCCTGTTCAGAATATTTTGTTTCCAGGGCTTTAAGATTCTGAACAATTTCATTAAACCCTCTCATGATGAAGTCTTTAATGACATTCATTGAACCGCTTTCATCAAGAATAATAAGGTTGTGAACCTGATGTTTTGTTTCCATAATGGTAAAAATTAAAGTATAAGATTTTGTTTCCTGATAATAAGATGCAGAATCAGAAAATGGTGGCAGGCAGTAACCGCTTTTTTTTGACGGATAAACCTTAATTACGAATTGCGGAGGCAAACGAAATGATGGACAATGCACCAACCTTTATCGCCGGCCATCGGGTTAAACCCTCTGTAGCGGGGTAAAAGCAGGCTAAATACCGTATAAAAAAAAGAACCTGTTCACCATAACGGAACAGGTTCAACCTTCAGGGAAGAATAAAGAGGTTTAATTTGCTTTTAATCAGCAAAATTCAAGGGCTTTAAAGGGGTAAGTTCAATACCTTGCAGATTTTTAAAGAGCCGATAAAGGAAATCAGAACCTTCCATATAACCTGTATGATATTCTGGAGATTCCGAATTGTTACTTTTAAATTCAATGCCTATAATTCCTACATTAAATTTTTTTTCTGTAAATACAATGCCTATATCAGCTGATATTTCATGAGACCAGCAAGTATGTAAATCTTTTTCTTTCTTCCTTGCCATTTCATACAGGAGCTTTTGAACTTTTTTTCTTGCCCTGGCCAGGTAGGATTTTGATGTACCCTCAGAGATATGGAGTATTTTGCTGATTTCGGCATGGGAATAATCGTCAATTACATACAGGTTAAAAACTTCCTTGAAGGGAGAAGGCAGTTGATTGACGATATTCAGTAATTCATCCGTGGAGAATTGGGCATTTTCGATAACACTTCGCAGGTCGTCACCGGGGTAGTTAAACAGTTCTTCTTCACTGAGGTCAGAGGGAGGTAAATTTGTTGGGACGCTATGACGCAGGTAAAGCAAAGCAGTATTTATGGCGATCTTTCTCAGCCATCCTCTGAAGTTTCCTCTTCCGGTAAATGTATCGAAGCGATTAATGGCGGTAAGAAATGCCTCATGCATCAGATCTTCTGCCAGGGTTTTGTTTTCTACATATCGGTAACAAACGGCAAGCAGGTAAGATGCATTTTCCCTGTAGGTTTTTTCCCAGAAATCGTTTGTCATATTTTTTAGTATTTGTTTTTATAAAGATGCAATTTTTCAAAAAGGTGGCAGGAAAAAACAAATTTATTTTTATTTTCCGACAAAATACATAATTCCGATTTGCCATTTCTGCGCCTGAATGCAGTAAGTATTAAACCCGTATCAACTGAAAAAAAACGGGAAACAGAAAATCGGAAATGAATTTTAGGTATATTCGGTTTTACAATTTTTAATTTATATGGTTATGTTACAATCCCGATTTTTTCCGACCAGGTTCATTGTTTTTACCGGAATGTTTCTCCTGCTGGTTTCCTGCCATAAAAAGAAGGAAGCGATTGTTGTCCCTGATGCCGGCTTCAGGGAGTATATTGTCGGATACACATCGGGTGTGATTTCCGTAGAATCGACGGTCCGGATACGCCTTGCCGAGGATTACCCGCAGCCGGTGGTGTTAAACGAAGCCATTGACGGGAACATCATTTCTTTTTCTCCGTCTTTAAAAGGCGATTTGTACTGGCGCGACACCCGCACCCTTGAATTTGTGCCTGAAAAACCGATGAAGGGGGGCACAACCTACACCTGTACCCTGAATCTTTACAAACTGTTTACTGTGCCAAAAGAGTATGAAAAATTTACCTTCGGTTTTCAGACCATTGAACAAAGCTTTTCTGTTGCTGTGGAAGGGTATCAGCCGGTTTCTGACAACGACCTGGTTTGGAACAGAATACGGGGCACATTGCTTACGGCCGATGTCATCGACGGCAATGCACTGGAAAAAGTGCTTTCAGCAACCCAGAACAAAAGGAAACTTCCAATAACCTGGGAGCATGAATCAGGCCGTACAAAACATTATTTTACTATCGACAGTGTTAAACGAGAGGAAGTTCAGGCAACGATTCTGATTGCCTGGGACGGTTCATCCATTGGGGTTGCATCAAAAGGGAAGGAAGAGTTTGCCATTCCTTCCCTCAGCGATTTTAAAGTTCTTGGCGCGAAAGTTATTCAGCAGCCTTCGCAATACGTACAGGTGCGTTTTTCGGATCCTCTGGCCAGAAACCAGAATCTGGACGGACTGATCAGGTTAAGTAACGGCGTATCCCTCACCTTCACCATCGAAGGGAATATTGTCAATGTATATCCGGCGGTTCGTCAGAGCGGTTCAGCCTCGCTCAGCATTGAACAGGGTATCAGGAACATCATGAACTACAAACTGCCCAGGACGGAAGTAATATCCCTTGCTTTTGAAGAGCTTAAGCCAGCTTTGCGGCTTACCGGTAAAGGGGTTATCCTTCCTTCTTCTCAGGGGCTCATTTTCCCGTTTGAAGCGGTCAACCTGAAGGCTGTTGATGTGCGCATTATAAGGATATTTGAAAACAACATCGCCCAGTTTCTTCAGGTAAATCAGCTTGACGGCACCAATCAGATGAAGCGGGTGGGTCGGCTTGTTTTCCGCCGGGAAATCCCTCTGACATCATCCACGCCCATTGATTATGGTGTATGGAATACCTTCAGCCTTGACCTGAGCCAGCTGATTAAACAGGAACCGGGGGCTATTTACCGGGTAGAACTTGGCTTCAGGAAAAAGCATTCCACGTATCCGTGCGCCGGCGGAAATGACCAGCAAACGGAGGAGGAAGAAGAAGCAGCAGAAGATGAAATGGTTGCTGAACAGGAATACAGCTATTGGGATGCCTGGGAGGGCTATGAATCGGGTTATTACGACGATGAAGAATATTACTATTATGAGGAAGAAGAACGGCGCAGCCGAAATGATCCCTGTTCCAATGCCTATTATCATGAGGGGCGGAAAGTAGCCCGCAACATCCTGGCTTCCGATCTGGGCATTATTGCCAAGGGAGGAAGTGACAAATGGCTCACGTTTGCGGTTACTGACCTGAAGACGACGGATCCTCTTTCCGGAGTTACTCTCGAGGTTTACAATTACCAGAAACAGCTCATTGCCAGCACTACAACCAATTCTGACGGACTGGCAAAGGTTCGGACCGACGGGATGCCGTTTCTTCTGATTGCCCGATCAGGAGACCAGCGGGGCTATTTGCGGCTGGATGAAGGTTCATCGCTTTCGCTGAGCACATTTGACGTATCCGGCGCTCCGGTTCAGAAGGGGCTTAAGGGATTTATTTACGGTGAGCGGGGTGTCTGGAGGCCCGGCGATACCCTCTTCCTTACCTTCATTATGGAAGACAAAGCCGACCTCATTCCCGAAAATCATCCGGTAATTCTCGAACTGGTTAATCCTATGGGCCAGCTGGTTAAGAAAATGGTCCGTTCCAAAGGTATGAACGGATTCTATCAGTTTACCATTCCTACTTCGGCCGATGCCCCAACAGGAAATTACACCGCCAATATCAAAGTCGGCGGCACGGTTTTCAGCAGGGTGCTGAAGGTCGAGACCGTGAAACCCAACCGGCTGAAAATTGCACTCGATTTTGGCACCGACCGGCTCTCCGTTTCCCGTCCCGATATTAAGGGAACCATGAAAGTTACCTGGCTGCACGGAGCCGTTGCAAAAAATCTCAAGGTCAATGTCAGGGCAACGCTGAATGCCATACCTACATCGTTTGAGAAGTATCCGGAATATGTATTTGATGATCCGGTACGCCGTTTTGAATCGGAAGAGCGTACGATTTTTGAAGGAAACCTCAATGAAAACGGAGAGGCTACGTTCTCCTCATCCATAAGGATTGACGATGCCGCACCGGGCATGCTCTCGGCAGCCTTTCTTACCAGGGTTTTTGAAGAAGGCGGCGACTTCAGCATCGATCGCTTTACCATACCATATGCACCTTACCGTACCTTTGTGGGCATCAGGGTTCCAAAAGGGGACAAAGCCAGGAACATGCTTCTGACCGATACCCTTCATACGGTTCAGGTAGTGACGGTTGATCCCGAAGGGAAGCCCGTATCGGCCAGAAACCTGGAAGTGAAGATTTATAAGATTGAATGGAAATGGTGGTGGGACCGTTCCGGAGATGATCTGGCCGACTACCTCGGAAGCAGCTACCACCAGCCTGTATATGCCACCACCCTGTCGACCTCAGGCGGGAAAGGCAGTTTTCAGTTCAAGATCAAATATCCCGAATGGGGCCGTTTTCTTATCCGGGTAGTTGATCCGGAAGGCGGGCATGCCACAGGAAAAATCGTATACATTGACTGGCCGGGCTGGGCCGGAAGATCGACGGAAAAAACGCCTTCCGGAGCTTCCATGCTGATCTTTTCGGCCGACAAAGAAAAGTACCAGGTTGGGGAAGAGGCTGTTATTACTTTCCCTTCGGGAGGTGCAGGCCGCGCCCTGGTGAGTATTGAATCGGGTTCTGGGGTTATTGATGCCTATTGGGTAAAAGCCGAAAAGGACCAGACAGTGTTCCGCTTTAAGGTTACTGAGGCTATGGCTCCCAATGTATATGTGCATCTGACCCTGGTACAGCCCCACGAGCAGACAGCCAATGACCTGCCCATCCGCATGTACGGGGTAATTCCCCTGCTGGTGGAAGATGCCTCAACCCATCTTGAACCGGAAATTATCATGCCGGATGTTATTAAGCCGGAGGAAAAGTTCACAGTAGAGGTGAAGGAAAAAAAGAGGCAGAACATGACCTATACCCTGGCTATTGTGGATGAAGGTTTGCTTGACCTGACGCGGTTCAGTACCCCGGATCCCTGGAGCAGTTTCTATGCCCGGGAGGCCCTGGGCGTCCGCACCTGGGATCTCTACGACATGGTAATAGGCGCCTATGGCGGAAAACTTCCCCTGCTTCTCGGCCTCGGAGGTGATGAAGAAGGAAAGGTTGCAGGAGCCAAAAGCCGGGCAACACGTTTCAAGCCGGTCGTTATGTTTGCCGGTCCTTTTACGCTCGATAAGGGAGAAAAGGCAACCCACACATTTACCATGCCGAGGTATGTTGGCTCTGTGCGCGTTATGGTCGTGGCCGGTAACGGCAGGGCTTACGGTGCCGCCGAAAAAACGGTTCCGGTAAGAAAGCCGCTCATGATCGCTGCTACCCTGCCGAGAATCCTCAGCCCCGGTGAAAAGGTTGACCTTCCCGTCACCGTCTTTGCTATGGAAAAGGAAATCCGCCAGGTAAAAATTGAAGTGGAAACCAACGATCTCCTGGTTCCTGCCGAGGGAAATACCCGTGTGGTTTCTTTCAGCAATCCGGGTGACGAAACCATAACCCTTCCTTTCCAGGTGGCATCAAAAACCGGGGTGGCGCGTGTTCGTGTTAAGGCAGTGAGCGGAAGCGAAACAGCCCGTTACGATATCGAACTGGATGTAAGAAATCCGAATGCACCTGTTACTGCTTACCGGGAAGGAGTCGTTGAACCCGGGAAAAACTGGGAAGCTGCCTGGCAGGGACCCGGCATGGCAGGAAGCAACAGCGGTGTACTGGAAGTTTCATCCCTTCCCCCGGTTGATTTTGGACGCAGGCTTAAATACCTTCTTACCTATCCTTATGGTTGCGTGGAACAGACTACTTCAGCTGTTTTTCCGCAGCTTTATCTGGAAGATGTTATGGAACTGAAGCAGGAGGAAAGGGAAACAATTAAGAAGAATATTCTTGCCGGCATTGAACGCTTAAAGCTGTTCCTGCGGCCCGACGGAGGATTCAGTTACTGGCCGGGAGTCAATGAATCAGATGACTGGGCCACATCCTATGCGGGTCATTTTCTTCTGGAAGCTGAAGCGAGGGGATACACGATACCGGCAGGATTCAAACCTGCGTGGATTCGTTATCAGAAAGCAGCCGCACGCGACTGGACTTCCGTGAGCGGCAAATACAAGTACCTGGCGTATCAGCAGAGCGACCTGATGCAGGCATACCGGTTATTTACGCTTGCTCTGGCCGGATCGGCCGAAATGGGAGCCATGAACCGGCTGAGAGAAAGAAACGATCTGTCGGTTGAAGCCGCCTGGCGTCTGGCGGCCGCCTATGTTCTGGCAGGCCAGCCCGAAGCGGCACGGGAACTCGTCAAAGACAAAGGGACAAAATCGTCTGCCTACAAAGGTTTCAGCCCAACTTACGGATCGGCCGAACGGGATGAAGCTATGATTCTGGAAACCCTCGTTTTGCTGGGCGACAGGGAAAAAGCATTCCCTCTTGTTAAACACCTTTCTTCTGTTTTGAGCGGAGACTACTGGCTCAGCACCCAGACAACGGCCTACAGCCTGATGGCCATTTCGCGGTTCGCCGGCAAAACAAAATCAGAAAAAGGCTTAAAGTTTTCCTACAGCTTTACTCAAAGTAAAGGTGTAAATGCTTCTACTGAAAAGCCTGTAATACAGATTGATATACCAAAGAATCTTTCCGATCAGGGATCGGTTCAGATCAGCAACAAGGGAACGGGGATTCTGTATGCGCGGGTATTGATCACCGGCACGCCGGAAACCGGCAATGCGGTTACCAGCGAAAACAACCTGAAGATGCAGGTACGGTACCGCACGCTGGACGGACAGGCAATTGATGTGCGTTCACTTAAACAGGGAACTGACTTTATTGCCGAGGTCATACTGACGCATCCCGGAATCCTTGGTTATTACAAGGACATGGCCCTGACCCATGTGTTCCCCTCAGGATGGGAAATACGAAACCTTCGCATGGAGGATAACCAGTCGGCCTATCGTTCCGATGTGCCGCGTTATCAGGATATCAGAGATGACCGGGTGAATACCTTTTTTGACCTGCCCAAAGCCGAAAGCCGCACATTTGTGGTATTACTGAATGCGGCCTATACCGGAAAGTTCTGGTATCCGCCGGTACAGTGCAGTGCTATGTATGACGCAACAGTGAATGCTTCAGACGGAGGTATGTGGGTGGAGGTAATTAAATAGGCTAAACGCAGGAAGGAATTTTTTTACCGGCTGGCTGGCCAAATCGCCAGCCAGCCGATAAAATTTTGCGCCTTTTATACAGGATTGACACATGTTGTGCCTTGATTCGCCAGCTCTCCTGATGCGCAATGCGGGATAAAACTCCTTACCTGAATGGTGCAATGCGATTCAGGAAAATTTGGCGTAAATTTCGGCCGTAATAAGTACGATTTTATGGACAAAAAGGAACAATTCAGAGCTCTCATCGAGCAGGGTTATACCTGCAAGGGCGATAGTCTGGTTTTGGGTGCGGCCATGTACAACGGAGAGTGCCTGACAGGTGCCCATATCCGGATTCCCTTGCGCACCATGAACCGGCATGGTCTGATTGCCGGGGCCACAGGAACGGGAAAAACAAAAACCCTTCAGGTGATTTCCGAAGAACTTTCCGAAAAAGGGATCCCGGTTCTGCTGATGGATGTGAAGGGGGATCTGAGCGGAATAGCCATGCCCGGAGAAGAAAAACCCTTCATAAAGGAACGCCACCAGAAAATAGGTTTATCTTACTCTCCAAAGGGCTTCCCGGTCGAATTGCTTTCGCTTACCGGCAAGGATGGTGTATCGCTGAGGGCGACCGTTTCGGAATTCGGACCGGTGCTGTTGTCCAGAATCCTCGGCCTGAACGATACCCAAAGCAGTGTAATGGCAGTCATTTTCAAGTACTGTGATGATAATCAGCTTGCTTTGCTTGACCTGAAAGACATTCTGCAGGTAATAAAATTTATAACCGGCGAGGGGAAGGCCGAATTCGAAAAGCAGTACGGGAAAGTCTCGGCCGCAACAACGGGGACCATTATGCGGAAAATAATGGAGCTTGAACAACAGGGAGCAGAGCATTTCTTCGGGGAACTGTCGTTCGAAATACAGGATCTTCTGCGCAGGGATAAAAACGGCCAGGGAGTGATCAGTATTGTGCGTTTGACGGATATTCAGGATAAGCCCAAGTTGTTTTCCACCTTCATGTTGTCACTCCTTGCTGAAATTTACAATACCATGCCCGAAAAGGGAGACATGGAAAAACCGGAACTGGTTGTATTTATTGACGAAGCCCATTTGATTTTTGAAGAAGCGAGTAAGGCACTGCTCGATCAGATCGAGACCATTGTCAAACTTATCCGGTCAAAAGGAGTTGGGATCTTTTTTGTGACGCAGAATCCAATGGATGTGCCCAACGAGGTTCTGGCCCAGCTGGGTTTGAAAGTTCAGCATGCCCTGCGTGCTTTTACTGCTCTCGACCGGAAGGCCATTAAGCTGACGGCTGAGAACTTTCCCCTGTCGGACTTTTATAAAACGGATGAGGTTCTGACCTCTCTCGGAATCGGGGAGGCGCTGGTAACTGCCCTGAACGAAAAGGGAATTCCTACTCCTCTGGCTGTGACAATGGTCCGGGCGCCCAGAAGCAGGATGGATGTCCTTACACCGGAGGAAATATCTGCCATCAACAGTTCTTCGGAACTGGTAAGGAAATACAATCAGGTGATTGACAGAGAAAGCGCCTATGAAGTGCTCGGGCGGAAAATGGAACGGATGCAGGAGGACAGGGAAAGAAAAGAAGTACGGGAAAGCAGGCCGGTACGGACACCATATGGTACAGGATACCCTCAGCCCGGCCGTACAAGAAGGCCTTCCTCCTATCAGGGAATACCTCCTGTTGTTAAGGTACTGACCAGTGCTACCTTTATCAGGGGTGTTATGGGGGTATTGAAGAAGATGATGTAGCCGACCGGTTCTCAGATCAATGTTCCCGGCCCGCTTTGATTCCGAATGAAATGCCTGCCGGGGTTAATCAGAATAAGATACCATTCTTATTTGGGGTATAAGCATATTGTAAATCAGGAGCTTGCCTGCCAAGGGGGTTCCTGCACCCGTGATTATTTTGATTACTTCTGTGGCCATAATGGCGCCTGCGATTCCCGGCAATCCGCCAGGTATACCCAGTTCTTTTGCCCTGGCGGAATTTTCAGGAGTCAGTTTTGCAGGAAAAAGGTCGGAAAAGCCCGGACTGTTGTTGTACCGGAATACGGTCACCATGGCCGACCAGGTATGCAAAGCTCCGTATACAAGAGGTTTTGACAATGTGCGGGCTGCGTTATCGAGGGCACAGGCAGCCTCAAAACTGTCGGTAGCATCAACCAGAACATCATAGGGCCTGCAGATTTCAGGAGCATTTTCCAGGTTGAGGAAAATGACATGCAATGAATATTTGTTCAGATGGTTCAGGCTGATCAGTCTTTCCTTTGCCACAATAGCTTTGTGTTTGCCCAGATCCATGCTTCCATAAAGTATCTGGCGCTGAAGATTGCTTTCGTCAACCAGGTCGTTGTCGGCAATGCCAATTTCACCAACGCCTGCTGCAGCGAGGTACAAAATAAGCGGATTGCCCAGGCCCCCGGCACCGGCAACCAGAACCTTCGCCTTCTTGAGCTTTTCCTGACCTTCAATGCCGATTTCGGGAAGCATCATCTGGCGGGCATACCGACGTACTTCCTGGTTGTTGAGGAGAGAATTATCCATAGGCAAGAGTGTACAAAATGAAGCTAAAAATAATCAAATGGCATGA